>NZ_OY781925.1:1555000-1832500 GCF_963677305.1 uncultured Holophaga sp. | reverse complement strand
TTGACCTGGACCAGATCCCGGGTCTTCCGTGCATAGGCGAGGCTGGCCTCGGCAGTGGTGATCCGCTGATTGAGGTAGGCCACCTGCCAGTAGGCCTTGGCGGCGGTCCCCACCAGGACCAGGGCTGTATTCCGGCGGTCGGCCTCAGTGGCCTCGGCCTCCCAGTGGCTGGCATCTCGGGCGCTGGCCAGGCGTCCCCAGAGGTCCACCTCATAACTGAGGCTCAGACTGCCGGTATAAGCCCTGGTGGTCTGGTGGGCCTTGAGGTCCCTATCCCCCTCGCCAGTGAGGGAGGCACTGACATCAGGTGTGAGATTGGTATCCGTGAGTCCCGCCTCCAGCTGAGCCTTTCTGACCTTGAGGGCGGCCGCAGCCAGATCGTTGTTGGTCTTGAGCGCCAGCTCAACCAGCCGGTCCAATTCCGGATCCCCAAAGGCCCGCCACCAAGCCCCCCCAGCAGCCAGGCCTGGGCCCTCGGGCACCGGCCCCTTCCAGGCCCCGGGCAGCACCACTCTGGGCGACTCGCGGTGGACCTTCAGGCAGCCGGTCATCAAGAGGAGTGGCACCAGCCCAAGCAGACAGCGGTTCAGCTTCATCCCATTACCTCTCAGACTCATTCACGGGCGAGGGCTTCGATGGGATCGAGCTGCGCGGCATTGCGAGCAGGCAGGAATCCGAAGAGAACCCCGATGATGGAGGAGCAGAGCACCGCCGCCACGATGGAGAGCACCGAGAACTTCATGGCGATGGCGGTGACGAAGAGCGGGAAGATCAGGGATACCCCGAAGGAGGCCAGGATCCCGATGGTGCCGCCCAGGAGGCATACCAGCACCGCCTCAATGAGGAACTGCTGGAGGATATCGTCCTGCCGGGCCCCCACCGCCATGCGGATGCCGATCTCATGGGTCCGCTCGTTGACGGACACCAGCATGATGTTCATCACCCCGATGCCCCCCACCACCAGGGAGATGACAGCGATGGCCGAGATCAGGAGGGTGAGAGTGGCGGTGGTCTTCTTGACGGTTTTGAGGATGCTGTCCGAGCTGTTGGTGTAGAAGTCCTTGGTGCCGTGGCGGCGCTTGAGGAGATCGATGATGCTCTGCTGGGCCACCTGGTTGGAGATCCCGTCCCGGACCCTCACCGTGATGGAGCTGAAGTACTGCTGGCCAAGGATGCGGTTCATGGAGGTGGTGTAGGGCACCCAGACCTCCAGGTTCGAGTTGCTGCCGAAGGGGCTCTCTTTCTCCTTGGCCACCCCGATGACCCGGGCCGGCAGCGTGCCCAGCAGCAGTACCTGTCCGATGGGGTTCTCCCCGTCGGGGAAGAACTTCTTGCGGGTATTGGCATCGATGACCACCACCTGTGACTGGTGGAGGATGTCCTGGTGGTCGAAGGCTGCGCCTTCAGCCATCTCCAGACCGCGAACCCGGAAATACTGTTCCCCGACACCGTTCACGGTGGAGTTGGCCTTGCGGTTCTTGTAGCGGAGCACCTGGCTGCCTCCCACCGTCGGGGTGGCGCTGTCCACATAGACCTGGGCATTGAGGGCCTCCAGGTCCCGGGGAACGAGGGTATAGGTGGTTCCGGTCCGGTCATCGCCCCAGTCACCTCCGGGATAGACATCGATGACATTGGTGCCCATGGAGCTGATGTCGTTCACCACCTTCTGCCTGGCCCCCTGACCCAGAGCCACCACCGAGACCACGGAGGTGATGCCGATGATGATCCCGAGCATGGTCAAGAGGGTCCGCATCCGGTGAGTCCCCATGGCGATGAGGGCCATGCGGAAGGCCTCCCCGAAGCGCCCCCAGGCCGCCCGGAGGGGGCTCATCGAAGCGGGTGCCGCCTTTTCCAGCTTACGGGACGGTGCAGACGCCTGGGGAGCCTCAGGATTGGGCTGGTCGCGCGTGATGGCCCCGTCGCTGATCTCGATGATCCGCTGAGCGTGGCGGGCCACCTGCATGTCATGGGTCACCAGGATGATGGTGTGCCCTTGGGCGTGAAGCTCATGGAGGATGGCCATCATCTCCTGCCCACTGCGGCTGTCGAGAGCGCCGGTGGGCTCATCCGCCAGGATGACATCCCCGCCGTTCATGAGGGCCCTGGCGATGGAGACACGCTGCTGCTGTCCACCGGAGAGCTGTCCAGGCCGGTGGCTGGCGCGATCGGTCAGCCCCAGCCGGGCCAGGAGTTCCTGGGCCCGCTTGCGCCGGGCAACCTTGTCCGCCCCGGCGTAGACGGCCGGGATCTCGGCGTTCTGGAGGGCATCCAGGTGGGGCAGCAGGTGGTAGCGCTGGAAGATGAAGCCGAAGTGCTCCCGGCGCAACCTCGCCAGGGCATCGCTGTCCAGGGAGCCCACATCCTGGCCGGCAACCCGGTAGCTGCCCTCGCTGGGACGATCCAGGCAGCCCAGGAGGTTCATGAGGGTGGACTTGCCCGAGCCGGATGGCCCCACGATGGCCAGCATCTCCCCGGCCGCGATGCAGAGATCCACATCCCGGAGCGCAACCACCTCCTGATCCCCTGAAGGGTAGCGGCGGAAGACCCCCTTCAGCTCAAGCAGCATTTCGCCCATGATCTACCTCCCGGGCGGCGGCGGATGCATGCCCCCGGGCCCGCCGGCCTGGGTGGTCGGGGCGGCGGTATCCCCCACCACAACCTGGTCTCCCTCCCGGAGCCCCTCCAGGACCTGCGCGTGGACCCGGTTGTTGATGCCGATGCGCACCTTCCTGGGCTCGATCCGTCCCTCCTGCATGACCTTCACCATGCACCATCCCGTGCGGTCCTTGTCCCCCAGTGCGGAAGCCGGGATGCAAAGGGTCTGCTTGGCCTCGTTGAGCACAATGGACACCTGGGCGGTCATGGAGGAACGGAGCAGGTGGTCCGGATTGGGGATCTCGAAGAGACCGTTGTAATAGATGGCCGAGGTGCTGGAGGTCGTGCTGGAGGAACTCGAGGAGCTGCTGGAGGAGCTGGACACCGGCCCGGGTTCGATGGCGCGCAGGGTGCTGGGATAGCGCTTCTCCGAGTCACCTAGGGTGGTGAAGTACACCGGCAGGCCTGGCTTCACCCGGGCCACATCCGCCTCGGAGATCTGAGCCTTGATGGTCAGGGTATCCAGATCGGCCAAGGTGAGAATGGTGGACACCGACTGGGTCGAGACCACGGTCTGGCCCTCCTCGGTACTGATGCTGAGCACTGTCCCATCAATGGGGGCCATGATGCGGGTGTAGCCCAGGTTCGCCTGGGCCGTGGCCACGGCAACCTTGGCCTTGTTGACGGAGGCCTCCAGGGCGGCCATCTCCGCCTTCGCAGTCTCAAGAGAGGCCCGGGCCGATTCAAAGTCGGCTCTGGCCCCTGCACCCTGGGTATCCAGGACCTGCTGGCGCTTGAAGGCCAAGTCATACTGGTGCACCAGCGCCGCCTTGGCCTTGCACTCCGCCACCGCATTGGCCAGCGAGGCCTGGGCGTCCTTCAGGGAGTTCTCCTGGAGCACCGGATCGATCTCGGCCAAGAGCTGGCCCTTCTTCACCCGCTCGCCCAGAGCCACATGCAGGGTCTTGAGCTGGCCGGTGACCTGAGCGCCCACCGCCACGGTGCGAAGTGGATTGAGGGTGCCGGTGGCCAGAACGCTCTCCTCCAGGTCCATCCGCTCCACCCGGGCCGTGATGGCCTGGGGAGGCCCCTGGCGGCTGCACGCCTTCAAGACGGCCACCACCGCCACCACGGCCAGGACGCACACGCCCAGCAGCACCTTACGCCTGGAGAAGCCTTCGTTCATGTGCAGACCGTACTACCGGCGCTTCGGACATCCGTCACAAGGCTTGCGAACCCCCTGCCCCTTCCGCCCAGCGTCGATTCCAGTGGGTCGAATGTCAAACTCCAGGCGTCACCTCAGAAGGGGATCCAGGACGATCACCACACCCATCAGCAGACCGAAGAGGTTGACCCCCAGGAAGGCGCGGGGCCTCGCCCAGCCCCGCAGGAGCCCCAGGGCCATGCCCAGCAGGGCCAGGGAAACTGCGATCACCACCCCCCGCAGAAGGGGCTGGCGCACCAGTCCCACCCCGGGCAGCAGGGGTGTCGAGCAGGCCAGAAGGCCGATCCAGAGGGTTGTCAGCCGCTCCAGCCCCCAGGGGCTCAGCCGCTCCTGGAGGGTGGGGAAGCCCGCCCGACGGTAGTCCTCGCCGTGGCGCAGGACCAGGAGCCAGAAGTGGGGAATCTGCCAGACCAGCAGGAGGAAGCCCAGCACCAGGATGGGCTCTTCCAGGGCTTGTCTGCCCGCCGCGGTCCACCCGATGAAGGGGGGGAGCGCACCCACCAGGGCCCCCGGCAGGACCGCCAGGGCGGAGACGCGCTTGAGGGGCGTGTAGACGGCGTTGTACCAGACCAGGGTGGCCAACCCGATCAGCACCGGCCCCAGGCCGAGCCCGGCCAGTAATCCTGTCCCTCCGGCCACCCCGAGGAGGACGACGCCCCAGGCCGCCCCCAGACCCAAGCGGCCTCCCGGAAGGGGGCGCCCGCAGGTGCGGAGCATCCGGGCGTCAAGCCTGCACTCCTGGATCTGGTTGAGGCTCCCTGCCCCCATGGCCAGGAGCAGCGTCCCCACCCCGACCCAGAGGAGGGGGAGGCCCCGGAGGGGGGCGATCCAGGCCCCGACCAGGGCGGTGGCCGCTGTGGCCAGCGCGATGGGCAGCTTGACCAGGACTGCCAGGGAACGGAGGAAAGAGCCCAGGGGCAGAGCGCTGGATCCGGCTGCCGGAGGGCGCAGAATCGACGGAACCCCGCTCAATGCATCCCCTTGATCGCCTCAACCACATCCGTCATCTCCTGATCGCTGAGGTTGAAGGCGGGCATGGAGGGGGGATAGCCCTTCACCGGGCGCCGCTGGGGGTCCCGGATGGCGCGGCCCAGGTGGGCCTCATCCACGGTCACCTTCCGATAGCTGGCCCCGTCGAGGATCTCCTCCTCTTTGCCATACAGCCCCTTGAAGGTGGGACCCACCATGGGCGCCCCATCGGTGGAGTGGCAGGAAAGGCACTCATAGGTCCGCATGACCTGGATCCCCGGCAGCTCCGGCGGCGGAGCCGTGGTCTTCCTCACAAGCCCCTCCCGTCCAGGCTCGGGGGCATTCTCTCCTCCGAAATACCAGGCCTTGAATTCGTCCTCGTTCACCACCATCACCTTGGAAAGCATGACCGAGTGGCTGACCCCGCAGATCACTGTGCACTCGACATCGTAGGAGCCCAGCCGGGTGGGCTCGAACCAGGTCTCGTTGGTGTGGCCGGGAACGGCATCCATCTTGAGCCGGAAGGCCGGAATGAAGAAACCGTGCACCACATCCACCGAGCGGATCTCCACCTTGGTGGGTTTGCCCAGGACGGCGTAGAGCACGTTGGTCTGCTTGCCGTTGGGATACTTGAAGGACCAACTCCACTGCCGACCGGTGACCTCTACGACCATGGAATCCCTGGGGGCGGCCCGGGTGTAGTCGTAGTTGGTCCAGCCGAAGTAGAAGATGGCCAGGAAGATGATCCCGGTGATCACGGTCCAGGTGATCTCCAGGGTCGTGCTCCCTTCTATCTGCTCCGCCACAGGGTGTCGCTTCTTGTTGTACCGGATCACGAAATAGATCATGGTCAGGGTGATCAGGACCAGGATCACGAAGGAGAGCGCCAGCACGGCCAGGAACACCCTGTCCGCATGCTGGGCCGATGTCGAAGCTTGGGTCATCCATTCCATGGCCTGCTCCTACCGGAATGCCACATCAGCGAACATGAGGGCGAAGAAGATCAGGAGAGTCCCCAGGGTCACGAAGGCCACGGCCTTCAGGAGGGGCCCCTCATAGCGCAGGTGCATGAAGAAGTAGATCACCAGCGCGGCCTTCAGGGGAGTGAGGGTGAGCAGCCCCCATACAGCGGCGCTCTGGCTCAGATGGCTCAGGCCGACCAGGCTCAGGGTGAGGAGCACCAGGACCACCCAGACCGCAATGAAGGTGCCGTAGGTGGGGTGGCCGTGCTCGGAGGAATCAGGGTGCGCGCTCATGTCAGGCCGCCAGGTAGAAGAGGGGGAGCAGGAAGATCCAGATGATGTCCACCAGATGCCAGTAAAGGCCGGCATTCTCCAGGGCGGCATAGCTGTCTGGACGGACACGGCCCCGGGACATCATGAAGACCATCACACTCAGCACCACCATGCCGATGACCACATGGAGGCCGTGAAGCCCCGTCATGGTGAAGTAGAGGCCGAAGAAGATCCGCTCCCCCTGGGGCAGGGTGGCGATCAGGGGCGAGTCGGGATAGAGCCCGTGATGGAACTTGGCACGCCACTCAAAGGCCTTGATCACCAGGAAAACAAGGCCCAGGAGCACGGTGGAGGAGACCAGGAGCTTGGCCAGCCGGTCCTGCCCCCTCTGGACGGCCAGGATCCCCAGCGCCACCAGAAGACTGCTGGTCAACAGGACAAAGGTATTGGTCACCCCCAGGACGGCATTGAGCTCGGCCCCGGCGTGATGGAACTCCACTGGGTAGCGGGCCCGCATGTAGGCGTAGGAAATGAAGAGACCTCCGAAGAGGAGGATCTCCGTCACCAGGAAGAGCCACATGCCCAGCCTGGCGCCGAAGTCGTCCCGGTGCTCAGTCATGTCGGCTCTCCTTGCGGAATTCATAGGGTCCGTGCTCCACCACAGGGATGGTCTCGAAGTTCTCCACCTCGGGAGGTGAGGGGAGGGACCACTCCAGCGTCACTCCGCCCCAGGGGTTGGCCGTGGTGCGCTCCCCATGGAAGACCCCCCAGAGGAGGGCAATGAAGAGGAGCAGGATGCCGAGGGCCAGGAGCAGGGCCCCGAAGGTGGCCACCTCATGCAGGGAGTGGTACATGGGCAGGTGCTCGTAGTAGCGCCGGGGCATCCCCTGCATCCCCAGCACCAGCATGGAGAAGTAGAGCAGGTTGAAGCCCACGAAGAGGGGGAACCAGGCGGCGATGACAGCCCGTTTGGAGTACATCCGTCCGAACATCTTGGGGAACCAGTAGAGCAGCGCCGCAAAGAAGGCGAAGCCCGTCCCCCCGAACATCACATAGTGAAAGTGCCCCACCACGAAGTAGGTGTCGTGAATGTGGACGTTGATGGCGAGGCTTCCCTGCATGACCCCGGTGATACCGCCGATGCAGAACAGGAAGATGAAGGTGAGGGCGTAGTACAGGGGCGGTTGCAGGTCGATGGCGCCCTTGTAGAGGGTGCTAATCCAGTTGAAGACCTTGATAGCGCTCGGGATGGAGACCAGCATGGTAAGGAGTGAGAAGAGCACATTGGCGAACTCGCTCAGCCCGCTGGTGAACATGTGGTGCGCCCAGACCAAGCTGCCCAGACCGGCGATGCTCATGCTGGAGAAGGCGATGGCGGTGTACCCGAAGATGGGCCGCTTGCTGAAGGTCGGCAGGATCTCGGAGATGGCCCCCATGGCCGGGAGTATCATGATGTAGACTGCCGGGTGGCTGTAGATCCAGAAGAGGTGCTGGTAGAGCAGCGGGTCGCCGCCCTTGGTGGGGTCGAAGATGCCGATGCCAAAGAAGCGCTCCAGGATCACCAGCACCAGGGTGATGGCCAGCACCGGCGTGGCTAGGAGCTGGACCCAGGCCGTGGAATAGAGGGACCAGCAGAAGAGGGGCATCCGGAAGAAGGTCATGCCCGGCGCCCGCATCCGATGCATGGTGGTGATGAAGTTGATGCCCGTCAGCATGCTGGAGAAGCCCAGGACGAAGGCAGCAAAGACCGCGAGGCTCACATTGGTGCCCGTCTGGATGCTGAAGGGGGCATAGAAGGTCCATCCGGTATCCGGCGCCCCACCCCCTGTGAAGAGGCTCAGCAGCGCCAGAATGGCACCGGCCACGTAGCAGTACCAGCTCAGGAGGTTGATCCTGGGGAAGGAGACATCCCTGGCCCCGATGAGAAGCGGCAGTACGAAGTTGCCGAACACCGCGGGCAGGCCGGGCACCACGAAGAGGAAGATCATGATGACGCCATGGATGGTGAACATGGCGTTGTAGGTCTGGGCTGTGACCATGTGATGGAAGACGTTGAGCTGCACCAGACGCATGACCACCCCGATGGCCACACCGACGGAGAAGAAGGTCAGCATGGAGCAGAGGTAGAGGATGGCGATGCGCTTGTGATCTGTGGTGGTCACCCAGGAGAGGAGGCCCCGGCGCGAGCCGTGACTCTCCAGGTAGCCCATGCCGGCCGGGAGGGCGGTGGTGTTCATACGCGTTCCCCTTCGTGTTTGCGGCGCTTCCTGCGGGCGGAGACGACCAGGACGATGACAAAGATGACGATGACCACCAGGGTGAGGGTCGCCACCAGCCTCATGGCGCTGAAGACATAGCCGTTGCCGCCCTTGTCGGAGACGAAGCAGAACTGCAGCCACTTGTTGACCGTGGGCTTGGCTTCGCCCCTGGCCGCCTCGGCCACGGCCTGGGTGATGTCCTCAGGGGTGTAGTTCACCCCGTAGATGTACCGGGTGATCTTGCCCTTGGGGGAGAGCACCACCAGGAGCGCCGCATGGGAGAAGCTGTCCCCCTCCCTCTTGAAACGGAAGCCGACGGAGTCCGCCAGGGCCCGGGTCTCCTGGGCACTTCCCGTCAGGAAGTGCCAGGCATCGGGCGGGAAAGGACGGCTCATCTCCTGGAGAAAGTTGTCCCGCTTCCGGAGGGCCATCTCGGGGGTGTCGCGGTCATCAAAGCTCACGGTGATGATCTGGTAGTCCTGACCCGGGGCCGCCTTGAGTTTGCCCGCCACATCAAGCACCCCCAGCAGCTGGGGGGTGCAGACCCCTGAGCAGCGGAAGTAGTTGAGGGTCAACAAGGTCGGCTTGTCCACCAACGCGCCCAGGGTGACCGTCCTGCCCTGTTCATCCTTCAGCAGGGTCCCGAGCCGCGCCTGCTCGCCGAGATGCTCCACGACCCCGACCTCGGGGCCAGAAGCGGGCTGGGCCGCCAGGGGAAGCATGGCCGTGCAGGCCAGAAGGAGGGTGTGGATCAGTCGCTTCATCGGGTCTGGCCTCCGAGCGCGGTGGAGAGAGCCCTCCACGCGGTCTTGTCATAGGTCGCCACGGCCGGGCGGAAGCCATTGCCGGGCAGGTCCGCCACCAGGAGCCGGGCCAGGGCATCCGGATCCCGGGAGATCCCCGGCCGGAGGGCGAGGGTCTGGGCGGCAAGCGCGGGGTCCTGGACCGCTGCCCGGATCAAGGGATTGGCCATGTCCAGGGCCTGGGGTACCTGGGCCTCCCGGGTCAGGAGTGCCATGGCCTTTGCCACAGGGATGCGGTTTGGAACGATCTCCCCGGAGCTGGCAAAGAGACGCGCCAGGGTCTCCATGCCCTTGGGGTCCTCGGGCCCCCGCTGGAAGTGCCCGAAGCCCTGCACCACATGGACCAGGGCCATCCGATCCCGCTTGCTGAGGTAACTGTAGGACAGCATCGAGGTGCCGGGGATCCCCTTCTCCAGGGTCTGGTAGAGCTGCGGGATGCCAGGGCCCAGGGTCCAGCCATCCTTGACGCTGAAGTTCCTGGGCGGGGGCTTGAGCCCCTTGGCTGCGGGCCCGTCCCCCTGCCCCTCTGCGCCATGGCAGGTGGCACAGGTCTCCGCGTAGACCGTGCGGCCCCGGGCGATCAACTCCGCATTGGGACTCAGGACGGTCTTGGGATCGATGGGGGGGACGATCCGCCCCTTGGCCGCCGGGAAGTCCGTGGGATCGAGCCAGCCGGACTCGCCCTGGGGCGCGGCCACGGGCACCTCCGCCGCGGGCTCATTGGCATTTCGGCTGCCGGGAATGATCAGGAAGGCGAAGAAGGCGAGGAGGCAGAGGAAGAGCGCCACCACCAGGAGGACCGAGATCAGGCGCTTCAGCTCTGAGGGGGAAAGGTAGCGGTCGATCATAACCGGAACTCCAGACCCTGCTTGAGGAAGGGATCCCCCACCGGCATGTCTTCGCCCAGGCTGCCCATCCGGCCAAGCCAGAGCAGAGCCCCCGCCAGGAAGAAGAGCGCAAAGCTCAATTCAGGCCAGCCGAGCACCGGGTGGGGCATGAGCACCGGGAAGATCAGCCAGTATAGGTCGAGCAGGTGCGCCAGGAGCATGAAGCCCGCCACCCAGCCCATCTTCCCGGACTGGCGCTTCGCCTCCCGGGGCATGAGCAGGACGAAGGGCAGGACAAAGCGCAGGAACCCGGTCACCAGGATCACGAGCATCCAACCGCCCTGAAGCCTCTTGTGGTACCAGAGCACCTCCTCGGGGATGTCGGTATACCACATCAGCATGTACTGCGCGAAGGCGATGAAGGCCCAGAAGACGGCAAAGGCGAAGGTGAAGCCCCCCAGATTGTAGAGGTGGTCCCCGCCGATCTGCAGGAGCCGGCCCCTGGCCTGGAGGTGGCGCAACATGAGGACTGCCCCTGCCAAGCCGGCCAGAAACGCCGCCGTCAGGAGGTACACGCCGAAGATGTCACTGTACCATCCGGGTTCCAGACCTGCGATCCAGTCAAAGGCCACCAGGGTTCCCCCCAGGGCGAAGAGGATGACCGCTGCCGGGGCGAAACGCCGGGCCCGCACGTTGAACTCCGGATCCCCGGATCTGTCCTGGGCCAGGGACCCCTTGACCAGCACCGCCAGGGCCAGAATCCAGGCCAGGAAGCAGAGCACCACCCGCAGGGTGAAGAGAGGCAGCCCCAGCCAGAAGGCCTTACCCGCCAGGACGGGATTGGCCAGGGCCTCGGGACGGGATCCGGGATAGAGCACCGGAACCGCTCCCAGACCGATGAGGGCCACCACGGCGAGGGGCAGGATCAGGGTCGCCAGACGCTCGGGGATCCTCCGCAGGGGGATGCTCCAGCGGGCGGCCACGAGATGCTCAAGGGCCACCAGGAGCAGGGCCCCCAGGGCCAGGGTGAGGAGGAAGACCAGCCAGAGCACCCAGTTCAGCCAGAAGCGGGGTGCCCCGGACACGAAGTAGGTGGCCAGGATCCCCAGCAATCCAAGGCCAAAGGCCCCCCAGAGGAGTCTGCAGCGCGCGCTCATGGCTTGGCCTCCGCAAGGTCGCTGTCCTTGGCATTCTGGGCCCTCTGCAAGGTCCGGATGTAGTGGATCGCCGCCCAGCGGTCAGCCTCGGACATGTCAGCGGCGTGCGCGGGCATGGCGTTCTTGCCTTCCGTGACGGCCCAGAAGAAGCGCCCATCGGAAGCCTTGCGGAACTCCTCCGAGATGAGGTTCGCGGGCTTGGCACCATAGGCGGAAGTGAGGGTCGGCGTCCCGTCCGCCAGGGGGCCATGACAGAGCACACAGCGGTTCATGTAAGCCTCCCGGCCCCTCTGGATCGTCGCAAGCGTGCGGGGAATCGGATTGACCATCCCCTCCGCCTCGCCTGGGCTGTGGACCCCCAGGGGCAGGTGGCCGCGGGCGACGGTCCCTGCCACCGGAGCGCGCATACCGCGGCCATCAGCGAAGAAGGGGCTCGGCTTGTAGGGATCCAGCCGAGCCTGGTCCTCCATGTACGAGAAGGGTGGCAGCAGAGGAAGCGCCTTCACGCCGACATAGGTGATCAGAGCCGCCGCACCGCAGGCGAGGATGATCCCACCCAGGCTGCGGATGATGAAGTCAGCATCCATGATTGCCCTGGGCGCCGGAAGCCGCAGCACCTCCAGGTCGCGGGCACCAACGCGGCTGAGAAGATCCCGGGCTGCCTCAGGGTCCAGGGTGGGCCCATCGGCTTCGATGGAGAGCGCAAAGCGGTCCCGGGTGATACCCCGGATGGCCCGGGAGGCCAGCAGCGGGTGCCCGAAGAAGGGGAGGCGGTTGAGGAGCACCAGCATCCCCAGTCCCGCCGTGAAGGTGGCGAAGAGAACCATCAGCTCGAAGACGATGGGGATGAAGGCCTGCCAGGAGAAGAGGGCCTTGCCCCCGGTGACCACGGGGTAGTCAACAGCACTGGTCCATCCGGCCAGTGCCAGAACGGAAACGGCGCCGATGACGCCCATCACCGCCACCATGCCCGCCAGGGGTGAGCGTCGCAGCTTCAGGGCCTCCCCCATGCCATGGATGGGATAGGGCGAATAGGCTTCCAGGCGTCCCAGCCCTGCCCCCTGCACTTCAGGGATGGCGGCCAGCAGGGCATCCGGGCTGTCGAAGAGCCCCAGGACGGCGAAGACCCGCTCGGAACCGGTCGGGCTAGACATGGTGGCCTCCCTCTCCGGTTTCACCTGCTCCGGGCTGGGCCCCCGGCAGGATGCCTTTGACCTCGCTGGTGGCGATGACGGGCAGGACCCGGGCGAAGACCAGGATCAGGGTGAGGAAGAGCCCGATGGAGCCCACCAGGATCCCGATGTCCACCAAACTCGGGCGGAATACACGCCAGGAGGAGGGCAGGTAGTCCTGGTAGAGCGAGATGACGATGATCACGAAACGCTCAAACCACATGCCCAGGGTCACGGCGAGACCGACCAGAACCATCCAGAAGCGACTCCGCCGGCACTTCCTGAACCAGAAGACCTGGGGAAGCACCACGTTGCAGCAGAGCGTCAGCCACCCCGCCCAGCCATAGGTCCCGGTGATGATGTTCATGAAAGCGTGCTGAAGGTAATGATTCTGGCTGTACCAGGCCGTGAAACCCTCCATCAGGTAGATGTAGGCCATGGTGCAGGAGAGGCCCAGCACCACCTTGGTCATGACCTCCATGTGATAGGCCGTGATCAGGTTGTGGAGATCCATGAGCTCCCGGACCAGGACCAGCGCCACCACCACCGTGGCGAAACCGGCATAGACGGCACCCACCACGAAGTAGGGCGGGAAGATGGTCATGTGCCAGCCCGGTACCAGAGAGGTGGCGAAGTCACAGGCCACCACGCTGGAGACCGAGACCACCAGGGCCGTGGCCAAGCCCGCCAGGAGGAGGTAGGCCTTCTCATAGTGCCGCCAGTGGGAGGCGGCCCCCAGCCAGCCCAGGCAGGCCACGCCATAGATGCGCTTGCGCCACTTGTTCGTCGTGCGGTCCCGGAGCGAGGCCAGATCCGGCACCAGTCCCAGGTACCAGAAGAGGGCCGAGACCAGCAGGTAGGTGGTCACGGCGAAGACATCCCAGAGCAGGGGCGAACGGAAGTTGATCCAGAGGGCCCGCTGGTTGGGATAGGGGAAGAGCCAGAAGGCCAGCCAGGGACGGCCCACATGGATCAGGGGGAAGAGGCCTGCGCACATCACGGCGAACACGGTCAGCGCCTCGGCGAAGCGGCCTATGGCATTGCGCCAGCGCTTGCGGAAGAGAAGGAGGATGGCCGAGATGAGGGTCCCGGCGTGGGCGATGCCCACCCAGAAGACGAAGTTGATGATGCCGAAACCCCAGAAGACCGGGCTGTTGTTGCCCCAGACCCCGATGCCCTCGTAGGCCGTGTAGCCCATGCAGGCAAAGCCGATGGCGGCCATGAGGGAGGTGAAACCCACGGCCGCGAACCATTTGAGAGGGGGCTTCCGCTCAGGGAAGGTCAGGACCTGGTCATCCAGGGAGCCTGGCGTGACCACACCGACCGTCAGCTCGGGTTCCCGGAGGGACTCGGGGAGGATCATGGGTTCGCTCATGCCTTGCCTCCCCCAGCAGGATTGCGGAGCGCAGCCAGGTAGGTGATGGCCGGGCGGGTGCCCAGCTCCTCCAGCACCTTGTAGGCCCTCCCCTCGTGGAGCAGCCTGGAGACCCGGCTCCTGGGGTCCTTGAGGTCCCCGAAGACGATGGCCCTGGCCGGACATGCGGCGGCACAGGCCGGGACAATGTCCCCGTCCTGCAGGGGGCGCTTCTCCAGCTTGGCGCGAACCCGGGCATCCTGGATCCGCTGGATGCAGAAGGTGCACTTCTCCATCACCCCCCGGGGGCGCACGGTGACCTCGGGATTCCGGGCCAGGAGTTCGGTGTCCGTCCGGCCGTAGACATACTCGAGGTAGTTGAAGCGGCGGACCTTGTAGGGACAGTTGTTGCCGCAGTAGCGGGTGCCCACGCAGCGGTTGTAGATCATCTGGTTGATGCCATCCGGGCTGTGGTTCGTGGCACCCGCAGGGCAGACGTTCTCGCAAGGTGCGTGATCGCACTGCTGGCAGAGCATGGGCTGGTGCCCGGTCACCGGATTGGCCGGATCCCCTTCGTAGTAGCGGTCGATGCGGATCCAGTGCATCTCGCGCCCCTTGGCCACCTCCTCCGGTCCCACCACCGGGATGTTGTTCTCGCTCTGGCAGGCCAGGACACAGGTGCTGCACCCCACGCAGCGGGCCAGATCGATGACCATGCCCCAACGGTGCTCGGGGAAGAGCATGTCGGGGTAGAGGGTGGTGAGTTCGCCTGCCTCCCGCACAGGGGCATGTTCACCGGGATGCTGGATCCGCAGGATATCCCTGCCCCCCAGGCGATGGTGGGTCTGGGTCCGTGGCACCTCCCGATGGCGCCCGGTGGGGGTGAGCCTCACCCCGGAGCAGAGCCTGCCGCCTTCAGAGGGGAGGAGGGGATGGGCATTGACGCCGACCCCCTTGGCCACACGCCCCAGGGAGCGGCCATAGCCCAGGGCCAGGGAGAGGACCCCCTCGGCCTGCCCCGGCTGCAGGTGCACAGGCACCTCCAGGGAGCCCTGGCCGGACTCGAGGCGCACCAGATCCCCTTCACGGAGCCCCAGGGCCTGGGCATCCCGGAGGGACAGGGCCAGGGGGTTCCCCCAAGTGGTCTTGGTCACCGGCTCGGGGAGCTCCTGGAGCCAGGCATTGTTGGCAAAGCGCCCATCCAGGATCCGTGGATCCGGTGCCAGCACCAGCTCAAAGCCGGAAACCGGAGCGGTGGCCCGCACGCCGACCGGGGGCTCTGGGGCCTTCCCAGGAAGGGCGGGCACCTTCAGCACCCCTTCATGCAGGACGCCCGAGAAGAAGTCTTCGAAGGGCACGGCAGTCAGCCCCGGGTGGACCTCCCTCCGCCAGCGGTCCCTGAGGTGCTCGTGGTAGCTGTCCTGCACCGGCTGCCCCATGGACCTCAGCACTCCCAGAAGCAGGTCCTCGCCCTGGCGGGTGTCGAAAAGGGGCTCGGAGGTGGGCTGCTGGAGACTGAGGAGGCCGGGTGCCACCTCGTGGTCCCCCCAGGCTTCCAGCCAGTGGTGTTCCGGCAACTGGAGACTGCAGGCCCGGGCCGTCTCGTCCTCCCGGAGTCCGATCCAGGCGCGGAAGGGGGCCTTGCGGAGCGCCTCGCGCCAACGGGCACCTGCCGGGGAGGTGAAGACCGGATCGGCCTGCCAGACCACAACCGCTCCGTAGACTCCAGCGTCCAGATCACCCAGCACCCGGACCGGGTCAGCCCCCACCCTGCCCTCGACATACTCGATGGTCCGTCCCAGGGCTCCCAGGCGGGCATTCAGCAGGTGTGCCGCCTCCCGGGCCTCGGAGGGCATGCCCTCGCCGCAGAGCACCAGGGAGCGACCGCCAGCCTTCCGGAGATCCCCCAGAAGGGCATGCCAGAGGCCGGGCTCCACCCCTTCCGGGGGAGCCACGGGGTGCTCCAGACCCTGCGCCAGGGCCAGGGCGAAACCCGCCAGACGGGAGGGCCGGATGGGGATGCGCTGATCGGCATTGGCCCCAGTGAGGGTCATGGGGCCTTCCGCCACCCAGAGGCGACAGTCCCCCTCCAGGCGCCGATCCGCAAAAGCCCGGATCGTCCTGGGGGCGGTCCCCCCGAGGAAGTCCGCCCCCAGGGAGAGGACCACCCGGGCCTGGTCGAGATGGAGTCGGGGCTCCACTGCGTCGGCAGGTTCCCAGACCAGGTGATCCGTCCCGGGGAGGGCCCTGGCGAAGGCCTCCAGAAGCCCCCGACGGGTCGGCGAGGCACTGGCCCCGGTGATCAGGAGCACCCGTCCACCCCCGCGGAGTCCCTCCGCCAGCCGCTTCTCGGCCTCGGGCCAAGGCAGACTCCTGCCTTCTAAGCGGGGGCTCTTCAGGCGGTCGGGATCATAGAGTCCGAGGATGTCGGCTGTGGCCCACAGGGGGGCCGGACCGGCGGTGTCGTGCCCGGAGACATGGATGGGGCGGCCCTCCCGGGTGGTTACCAGCACCGGATGGGCCCGCCCCATCAAAGGGAAGGTGCTGGCATAGAGGTTGGCGACCCCCGGGACGACATCCCGGGGCCTGGAGGTATAGGGGACGAGAGGGGAGCCCTTGCGATCACAGGCGATGGCCGAGGCCAGAGCGGCGGAGGCCCCCATGAGCTTCAGAAAGGAGCGGCGGGAGAAGCCCCCACCGGGGCCATCCAGCCCCCCGGGCGGGAACTCGTCCGATGCCGCCGGGAGCCCCTCCCACTCCTCCAGGGATCTCCAGGCTCGCGGTTTCCGATCGTCGGTGTTCATATCCATGGCTTCATTCCGGGGTTCAGCGATGACAGGCGTTGCAGTGCTCAGGTCCGTGCAGGATGGGAGAACCGGCTGGCAGGGCCGCCTTCGGATCCCGGTGGCACCCCAGGCAGTTGCCCATGCGCATGGACATCTTCAGGGTCATCTGGCTCATGGTCTGGACCTCGCCGTGGCAGGTCTGGCAGGCGACCCCGGCGTTCACATGGGGCCTGTGGTCGAAGTAGACATGGTCGGGCATCTGGTGAACCCGGTTCCAGGTGAGGGTGCCTCCGGTGCGCTGGATCTCCGCCAGCTTCTGGATGGCCGGACGGTCGGTACGGGTGACGGCGTGGCAGCCCATACAGACATCGACCGAAGGCACCCCCGCCACCCGAGAGCGCTCGGCCCCGGCATGGCAATAGAGACAAGGGATCTTCATGGTCCCGGCATGGAGGGCATGGGAATACGGAATGGGCTGGCTCACGCTCCGGTTCCGGGCAAAGCGGTCCGGCTGGGTGAACCACCCCACCAGCAGAACGGTCGCCAAGACCGCCACAGCGCCCACCGGCAGCAGCCAACGCAGGGCTCTATCCAGGACATGCATGCCAACCCCTCTACGTGAAAATACTTGTAGCAGGAAACCAGGATTACAGAACTTGGATGCAACCGATCGCACTCGTGTTGCCCATCGGATGCTGCGGCAAAGACCTTAGATATGCGGACGCATCCCGAGCTGTCGTACAGCAGAAATACCGCCTGGCGGTACTGCAGTCTTGAATCGACATTCCTATCACCATCAACAAACTTCATTTCTAATAACACAGGCCCAGCCATATCTGCCGCCCCCTCGGTTGCCCGCATCTCCGGAATCCGGAAAACCACAAGGGATTGTTGCCGATATATTTTTAACTATTCAATCATTTTTGATTTTAACAAAATATATTCCAATATTTATGTTATAAAAATTCATGATTGTTATTGAAAATAAACTTTGTTTTCCACATTTTCTTGACACCTTTGGCAGGGGGGGACGAAAGTGGATGGGTAAACATCCAACAGCCCCTGTCAGCAAATATCTTGATGCTTCCCAGGACTGATCCCACACACGCCTTTTTGAAGCTATAAGAAGTCTTATAGCTGCCTTCCGGATTGAATGCGACTTCCGCGTCTTCGCATTGCCGGGCTTCGTAGCGTTATTAGTCGAGCAGCTGATCAACAACCCACATAACGGAGGTGCACTCGTGAAGCATTTCATCCCCATCACCGCCTGCGCTGCCGCCCTGACCAGCTTGCTGGCCATCGGGTGCGACAAGAAGGGCGGGCATGAGATCAAAGTGGGTGTCGTCCACGCCCAGACGGGCATGTTCGCCTCCTTCGGACAGGGCGGCGTCTTCGGCATCCAGGCGGCCGTCGAGGACATCAACAAGCAGGGCGGCGTCCAGGTGGGCGACAAGAAGATGCCCATCAAGCTGGTGATCGTCGACAACGAGAGCGACCCGAACAAGGCCGGCTCCCTGGCCGAGAGCCTCATCAACCAGGACAACGTCAGCTTCATCGTGAGCGGTGACGAGCCGCCCCCGATGCACGCCGGTGTCTCCACCGCCTGCGAACGCTACAAGGTCCCCTATGTGACCTCCGTGGGCCCCTTCGAGCCCTGGATGGGCATGCGCAACGAGACCCCGACCAAGTGGCAGTACACTTGGTCAGCTGGCCTCATGGCCATCGCCACCCCCGCCACCGGTGACGACTTCCGGGCCGGGAAGCCTGGCTACACCGTCCTGGATACCTGGAAGGACATGCTGGACCAGTTCGGCGACCAGACCAACAAGAAGGTGGGCGTGCTCGCCTCCGATGACCCCGATGGGCGCGGTTGGTACACCGTCTTCGGCCCCGCTCTCAAGAAGCTGGGCTACCAGGGTGTCGGCCTGGACAAGAACCTGGGCCTGATGCCCATGGAGACCACCGACTTCTCCTCCGTCATCAAGGCGTGGAAGGATGCCGGTGTGCAGATCCTCTGGGGCAACGCCCCCGGCCCCTTCTTCGGCGCTGTGTGGAAGCAGTGCAAGTCCCTGGGCTTCAACCCCAAGATCGTGATGATCAGCCGCGGCGCTCTTTACTACAACGACGCCAACGCATGGGGCGGTGATCTCGCCAACGGTATCGGCTCCGAGATCTGGTGGGATCCCTCCTTCAAGGGCTGCCCCGGCTTCGGTGACACGACCCCCCTCTCCCTGGCCGGGCGCTGGAAGTCTGCCAAGAACCAGCCCATCAACCCCGCCATCGGTCCCGGCTACCGTTCCATGCAGGTGCTGGTCGATGCGATCCAGCGTGCCAAGTCCATCGAGGCCGACAAGGTCCAGGCTGCTCTCAAGAGCACTGACCTGATGACCATTGGCGCCCGGGTGAAGTTCGACGAGAACCACTACAGCCGCGGCCCCGTGCTCTTCGGCCAGTGGTTCAAGAAGGACGGCCCTGAGAAGTGGGAGCTGAAGATCGTCTCCTCCAAGCATGACTTCGCCGCCAAGACGGCTGACCCGGTCTTCCCCCTGCCCGGCTCCAAGTAATCCGACCCCCCTGTGGGCGGTGCCGGTTCCAGAACCGGCCCGCCCCAAGGGGATGGGAAGCTGTCACCCCTTCCCCGAACGGTTCACCCAAGACACAAGCGGGTGCGCAAGCGGAAGCCGGGACCGATGGAACGAATTAAATACCTATATGAACTCAGTTCAGCCGGAAGAAGGAGAATCCTGAGCAGAATCAATGGGTTTACCATTGACAGTCAGATACCAGAATCAGTATTTTTAATACGTCCCACACGACGATACACCTGCACCACCCTGCAAGACGCATTCTGGCATCCCCGAAGGACCATGCTCAGCTCCAGCTCAATTGAGAACGCCGCCTATACAAGGCAAGGCAAGGTGATCCGCCACCGGATCGGGTGGTTGTATCATCAAATAGAAGATACGAGCCTCCAGCAGTCCAGCAGTCGCTTCCCCTTCCCGGGAATCATCCGATAGTCATGTTCAAGGTGCATAACAGCCTATGAGTCAACCGATCCTTTCCATCCAGGGGGTCACCAAGCGCTTCGGCGGCCTGGTGGCGAACAGCAACGTGAGCTTCGACGTCCAAGAGGGCGAGGTGCTTGGTCTGATGGGCCCCAACGGGGCCGGAAAGACCACGCTCCTCAGCATGATCGCCGGTGCCCAGCCCCCGACGGAGGGCAAGATCTTCTTTGAGGGCAAGGACATCACCGGCCTGCCCGCTCACAAGATCTGCCACATGGGCATCGCCCGGACCTTCCAGATCCCCCACCCTTTCTCCCAACTCACGGTGCGTGAGAACGTGCTGGTCTCCAGCATCTTCGGGCGGCGCATCAGCCGCGAGCAGGCGCTGAAGGAGAACGATGAGATCCTGGATCTCGTCGGCCTGGGCGACAAGAAGGATGTCCGTGCCTGCAGGCTGCCCACCCTGGTCCTCAAGAAGGTCGAGATCGCCCGTGCCCTGGCCCGGCGGCCCAAGGTCATCCTCCTGGACGAGGTCTTCGCCGGCACCACCGAAGCCGAGGTACCCCAGATCCTGGAGACTGTGGCCCTGTTCCGCAAGATGGGCATCACCATCATCATCATCGAGCACGTGATGAAGATCCTCTGCAACGTGGTGGACCGGATCGTGGTGATCGACAAGGGGACCTGGCTCGCCGAAGGCAAGCCCGACGAGGTCATCTGCAACCCCGAAGTCGTCAAGGCCTACTTCGGCAGCTGAGCCTCTTCCCCTTCCCTGAACCCCCGTTTCTGCGAGGCCCCTTCCCCTATGCAAGAAGAACCGATCCTCAAGATCCAGAACATCGATGTCTTCCACGGATCCTTCCAGGCCATCTGGGATGTGTCCCTGGAGGTGCATCCCGGTGAGGCCTGCGCCCTCATCGGCGCGAACACCGCCGGCAAGTCCACCATTCTGGACACCATCAATGGCCTCAACCACCCCAAGAGGGGCAGCATCACCTTCCTGGGCCAGGACATCTCGAAGCTCACACCCTTCGAGATCGTGGACCTGGGCATCACCCAGGTGCCTGAGGGACGCCGTCTCTTCCCCGAGATGACCGTGCTGGACAACCTCATCATGGGCTCGTACACCCCCACGGCCCGGAAGCACCGGAAGGAGAACCTGGAGAAGGTCTTCACCCTCTTCCCCAAGCTCAAGGACCGCCAGAAGCAGGTCGCCAAGACCATGAGCGGCGGCGAGCAGCAGATGGTGGCCATCGGCCGCGGACTCATGGCCCATCCCAAGCTCATCATGATCGATGAGATGTCCCTGGGCCTGGCCCCCATCATCGTCGACGAGATCTTCAAGAAGCTCCACCAGATCAAGGCTCAGGGCGTGACCGTGCTCTTCGTCGAACAGAACGTCGTCAAGACCCTCAAGGAAGCCGATCGCGCCTACATCATCGAGACCGGCAAAATCACCCTGAGCGGCTCGGCGGCAGAACTGAGGGACAACGAAGACGTCCGCAAAGCCTACTTCGGCGTCTAGCTCAGCGAGGAAAAACAGATATGGGCGACATCATCACTCCAATCCTCATGGGCATCATGCTGGGCGGTCTCTACGCCCTCACAGCCCTGGGTCTCTCCATGGTCTTCGGCGTCATGCGGGTCATCAACCTGGCCCACGGCGACCTGGTCGTGCTGGCCAGCTATGCCTCCTACGCCGTGCTGGTCAAGCTGGGCTTCGATCCCGTGCTGGGCCTCATCATCACCATCCCCCTGATGTTCATCATCGGTGTGCTCATCCAGAAATACCTGATGAGCAAGGCCGTCACCATCGGCGCCGAAGCGCCTCTCATCATCGCCTTCGGCCTCTCCCTGGTCATCCAGAACACCAACCAGATCCTCTGGACCCCCCTCTCCCGCGGCATCAACACCGGATATTCCCAGACCAGCTTCCACCTCCTGGGCAGGCAGTTCCCCATGATCTACCTCCTGGACTTCATCGTGGGCATCGTGGTCATGCTCATCCTCCAGGAATTTCTCAAGCGCACGTACATGGGACGGGCCATCTCGGCGGCCGCCCAGGATACCCGGGCCTCCAAGCTCATGGGTGTCAACACCAAGCGCATCTACTACTACGCCTTCGGCATCGCCATGGTTTCGGCCGCCATCGCCGGCCTCTTCCTGGGCATGACCTTCCCCTTCACTCCCACCTCGGGCACCACCTTCCTCACCATCGCCTTCGGCACGGTGATCATCGGCGGCCTGGGCAGCATGATGGGCACCTTCCTGGGCGGTATCATCCTGGGTCTCATCCAGACCCTGAGTGCCTACTTCCTGGGTGCCAACGCGCAGATGCTCGCTGTTTACGTGGTCATTCTGGTCATCCTGGCCTTCCGCCCCCAGGGCCTCTTCGGACGCTAGGTGCAAGATGGGACACAAGATGCATATTAAACCCACCGTACTGATCGGCTACCTCGTGTCGGCCATCGTCCTGGCCATCCTGCCTGTGGCCGGTGCCCCCAGGAGCTGGCTGCTCTATGTCTTCCTCTTCTCCATCTATCTGGCCATGTCCAATATGTGGAACCTCCTGGCCGGGTATTCCGGACTGGTCTCCCTGGCCCAGCCGGCCTTCCTCGGCCTTGCGGGCTACGCCATGATCATCGGCACCTGGGTCGGCATTCCCTGGTATGTCGGCCTGATCGGCGGAGGCATCATCGCAGCGCTCTTCGCCCTGCTCCTCTCCAACGCCATCTTCCGGCTCACCGGTGTCTACTTCTCCATCGGCACCATGGTGGTGCCCGAGGCGTTGCGCATGGTCTTCTACCTGTGGCGGCCCGTGGGCGGGGCCATGAATGGTGCTGGCGCCGGCTACATGGTCAAGGGCGTCGAGTCCCTCACCCCCACCCACTATTACTGGCTCGCCGTGGCCATCGCTCTGATCTCGGTCATTGTGATGCGGGTGATCCTTCGGTCCAACCTGGGCCTGGGCCTGGCCGCGGTGCGCGACAACGAGCGCTCCGCCGCCGCTGCTGGTGTGAACGTGTTCCGCCTGAAGGTCTACACCTTCATGATCTCCGCGGGCATCACCGGCATCGCCGGCGCCATCTTCTACCTGAACCAGGGCTACATCGAGCCCTCGGCCACCTTCAACGCCAAGTGGACCATGACCCTCCTCCTGGCCACCGTCATCGGCGGTGTCCGCTCCGAGGAAGGCCCCATGATCGGCTCCGTGGTGGCCGTGGTCCTCTACTTCCTGCTGGCCCGCTACAGCGGCTACAGCCTCCTGATCCAGGGCATCATCCTCGTGGTGATCATGCTGACCTCCCCCCAGGGCATCGTCGGCCTGCTCCGCAAGATGGCCTGGTACCGGAAGGCCACGGGATACGTCGAAGGGTGAGGAGAGTCCCACCGGACTTGAAGGGCGGCCTTTCGGGCCGCCCTTTTTTGCGCGGCCCCGCCTGGGACGGAAGCAGGAGGCCCCAGACACAGCTCCGCGCTCCTCCCTTCGGGCATCCTGCTGACCTTGGCATGGTCCTGGCTCTACCTGGGCCAGAGGTGCCTAGATGGATCCAGCCTATTACGTCGCAGCCGGGAGTCTGAAGGCCAGGTCCTACCAGCTGGACACCGTCTCGAACAACATCGCCAATGCCTCGACGGTGGGCTACAAGACCGAGCGCACCTTCTTCTCCATCTTCAACAAGGCCGCACGAGAGGGACGGGGCCTGCCCCTCAGCAAGGACGTCAATGACGGCACGGTGTTGGCCCAGCGCGGAACCGACTTCAGCCAGGGTGCCCTCAAACCCACCCAGCGCAAGCTGGACATGGCCATTGAAGGCAACGCCTTCTTCATGGTCCGGACCTCCCAGGGCCTCCAGGCCACCCGGGACGGACACTTCAAGCTGGGCCAGGGCGGCGAACTCCAGGCCGCAGATGGTTCCCCGGTAGTGGGCAAAAATGGCCAATCCATTCGGATCGATGCCACCAAGGGAGAGCTCTCGGTCCAGCCGGACGGCACCCTCCAGCAGGGCCAGGAGACCCTGGGACAGCTTGACATCCGGGCCTACAAGAACGCCAACATGCTGTCCCGGGCCGGGGCCAACCGCTACCGGGTCGAGGGTGCCCAGCAGGAACCGGTCCAGGGCCGGGTCAACCAGGGCTACCTGGAGCAGAGTGGCGTGGACCTTGCCACCTCCATGGTGGACATGATCAATCTGAACCGCCTCTTCGAGATGAGCATGAAGGTGGCGTCCACCATCAGCAACGACCTGGACGCCAAAGCCATCGCCGATGTGGCTTCCACAAGATAGACAGGGGGGATCTGAGCCATGATGCGATCGATGTGGAGCGCCGCAGCCGGCATGAGCGTCCAGGGCATGAACATGGATGTCATCGCCAACAACATCGCCAACGTGAACACCACCGGCTTCAAAAAGGCCACGGCGGATTTCCAGGATCTGCTCTACCAGACGATCAACCTGGCGGGTTCCAGCAGCTCCACCAACACAAGCCTCCCCACGGGCCTCCAGTTGGGCCATGGCGCCAAGGTCCAGTCCATCACCCGCCAGTATTCCACCGGCAACTTCAAGACCACGGGCGGGCGCTTCGACCTGGCCATCGAGGGAGAAGGATTCTTCCAGGTGCTCCAGGCCGACGGCTCCAATGCCTACACCCGGGACGGTGCCTTCTCCGTGGACCAGAACGGGGCCCTGGTGACTGCCAACGGCGCCTCGCTGGTCCCCCAGCTCACCATCCCCCAGGACGCCCTCTCCGTCACCATTGCCCAGGACGGTACGGTGTCAGTCACCCAGGCTGGGCAAACCCAGCCCACCACCATTGGGCAGCTCACCCTGGTCAACTTCATCAACCCCGCCGGTCTCAACCTCCTGGGCAACAACCTCGTCCAGCCCACTCTGGCCAGCGGTGACCCCATCGAGGGCACCCCTGGGCAAAGCGGCCTGGGCACCATCCGCCAGGGTTTCCTGGAGGCCTCCAACGTCGATCTGGCGGAGGAGATGGTCAACATGATCGTCGGGCAGCGAGCCTATGAGGCCAACTCCAAGACCATCCAGACCGCTGACAGCATGCTCTCCCTGGTCAACAACCTGAAGAGGTAGCCCCATGCTCCGCTGGCTTCTCCTCCTCGCCCTCGGCCCGCTTCTGGGAGCCGCGCCCGTGGACATGGGTCTGGAGCGCCTCAAGGAGCAGGCCATCCTCTATGCCCAATCCCAGGCGGACAGCGCAGGTGGAGCCTACACCTTCCAAGTGGTGGAGACCCCCAGGCTGCTCCACCTGCCCAAGGGGCAGATCAGCTTTCAGGCCGATCACCTGAGCAAGAGTGACCTGACAGGCCGATTCTTCGTGGTCTTCCGGGTCCTCCTCGACGGACGCCCCACCGGGATGTGCCGGGTGGACATGGAGGGGCACTGGAAGGGCACCCTGCTGCGGGCCATCAATGCCCTGCCCCGCAAGACCACGCCGGACATGACCCAATTCGAGTCCGTCCCCTTCGAGGGAACCCCGCCTCCAGGGGCCCTGACCACCCTGCCCGAGGGTTTCCGTCTCAGGCTGCCGGTGGGGGTGGGACACACCCTCACCCGCATGGACCTCGAGCCCATCCCGTTGGTGAGCGCCGGGGACCGGGTCAGGGTGGAGGTTGCCTGGGGCCGCGTCTCCATCAGCGCTGAGGCCATCGCCCGGGGCACCGGCCCCGCCGGAAGCAAGATCCGCCTGGAGATGCCCGGCAGCCGTAAGCTCATCGATGCCATCATCACCGGACCAGGGGAGACCCGGATGGTCTGGATGACCGCCCAACCTTGAGGGATTTTCCATTTGGAAGCAGGCGGACTCCAACGTACCCTGTAGGCTAGACCAAGGAGTGCCGCATGGCTCACGAAGATCACGTTCACGGACCGGGCTGCGACCACGACCACGACGATCACGAGATCGAAATCGTGGAACTGGAGGACGAGAACGGCGAGAAGGAGGAGTTCGCCATCCTCGATGAGGTGGAGTTCGAGGGACGCCACTTCTGCATCCTGGCTCCCCTGGCAGAGGTCCAGGCCTACTCCGAGGGCGAGGACAACGAGGATCTGCCCCTCTCCATCGAGATCTTCGAAGTGGATGGAGACGACTTCTCCCTCCTGGAGGACGAGGCCCTGGCCCAGCGCCTGATGACCCATCTGGACGAAGTCTCCGCCAAGCTGGAAGCCGACGAAGAAAAGTAAAACCTCGATTCTGCAAAGCAAAGGCCCCGGTTCCCCGGGGCCTTTGCTTTGCAGTCCTACTCGTACCGCAGGGCCTCGATGGGATCCTGACTGGCAGCCTTCAGGGCCGGCCACATGCCGAAGATAAGGCCAATGGCTGTGCTGACCCCGAAGCCCAGGAGGATGGACCAGAGAGGGGCCGCTGCCGGGAACTTGAAGAGCACACGCACCGTCATGGCGATGCCCAGCCCCGCAGCGATGCCGATGGCCCCGCCCACGCCGGTGAGGGCGATGGCCTCCACCAGGAACTGGGCGGCAATATCCCGCCGTGTGGCCCCCAGGGCCTTCCGGACCCCGATTTCGCGGGTCCGCTCGGTGACGCTGACCAGCATGATGTTCATCACACCAACCCCCCCCACCAGCAGCGCGATGCCGGCGATGAGGATCATGGCCCCTGCGATCCCGCTGGTCACCGCCTGGAAGGTCTTGAGCTGGCCTTCGCTGGTGAAGATCGCGAAGTCATTGGGCTGGTTGGGCCGCAGCCCCCGGCGCGCCCGGAGGATGGCGGTCTCCTGATCCATCATCTCCGCCATCCGGGCGGGATCCTTGGGCACCGTGGCGATGTGGAGCGTATCCTTCCCGCCATTCTTGACCTCGGGGAAGAGCTCATCGAAGGTGGAAATGGGAACCATGAACCAATTATCATTACTCCCTCCCAGCAGGCTTCCCTTCTCCTCCAGCACCCCGCCGATGCTGAAGGGGATGCCGTTCAGGAGGATCTCCTGGCCAATGGGATCCACCCGGGGATAGAGCGCCTTGACCACATCCTGGCCGATGATGGCCACCCGGGAGGCGTGGGTGAGGTCGGCCTCGGTGAAGAACCGGCCATCCGAGACATAGTGGTTGTTGGCTTGGCAGTAGTCCGGAGCGACCCCCGTGACCACCGGGGCATTGGCCTGGTCTCCGCGCCGGTTCTTGATGATGACCGAGGCGCTGGCGGTGCCGCCGAGATAGCGCTCGGGAGAGACCGCCCCCACCAGGGGACAGAGACGCTTGAGGGCCTGGGCATCCGCCAGGGTCAGGTCCCGCCGCTTCTTCTGATCTTCGGGCAGCTCCCCGCCACCGCCATGACGCGGCTCGTATTTCTGGAACTGCACCAGGGTCGTGCCGAACTGGGTGAAGGCCTTGGTGATCTCGTTGTTGAAGCCCACGACGAAGCTGACCATGGCGATGACGGTCCCCACGCCGGCCATGATGCCCAGGAGGGTGAGGAAGCTCCGCAGCTTCTGGGTGATGATGGAGCGGAAGGCGAACCTGACGTTCTCCATGGAGAGCGCACGGAGGGCGGCACTGCGGACTGTCCGGGTGGTCTTCACGGATCCTCCCTATTCCGCCCGGATGGCGTCGATGACGGGCAGGTTGGAAGCCCGCCGGGCCGGTAGGAAGCCCGCAGCCAGGCCCACCAGGGTGGACAGCCCGACGCCGGCGATCACAATCCCAGGGGTCACCTGGGCCGGGAAGCCTGCGATGTGCTTCACCGCAAAGGCCCCCAGACTGCCCAGGAGGACACCGACGATGCCCCCGGCCAGGGAGAGGAGGGCCGCCTCCAGCAGGAACTGCCTCCGGATATCCCGCTTCCGGGCCCCGATGGCCAGGCGGATGCCAATCTCCGGCGTACGCTCCACCACACTCACCAGCATGATGTTCATGATGACGATCCCGCCGACACCGAGACTCACGCCCGAGACCAGGAGCATGAGGATGAAAGCGGCGGCACTGATCTGCTTCCAGAGGGCCTGAAGGCTCTCCTGGGTCAGCACCCCGAAGGGGTCCGGATCCCGGAAGCCCGTGTGGCGCATGGCCCGGAGGTAGGCCCGGAGCTCGTCCAGGGACTCGTCCAGCCCCGCCACGCCACCGGCGGCCTTCACATACAGTTCCAGGGATTCATTGGAAGGCATGAAGTTGCGCCGATAGAGCTGGATGGGAATATAGACCCGACCGTCCTGGTTGAAGCCGATCCCCTTGCCCTGCTTGGGCATGAGCCCGATGACCCGGAAGGGGAACCCCTGGAGGAGGATGGTCCGGCCGATGGGATCGACCTGGGGGAAGAGCTCCTCCTTGGTGTTGGCCCCGATGACCGCCACTGGCAGGTTGGACTCCCCCTCCGAAAAGAAGCGCCCTGACTCGAACTCCAAGCGGAAGAGCTCAGCGAAATCCGCCGTCACGCCCGAGACCTCTACATCGGGCAGGTGCTTGTCCCCGGCGTACACGGTCATGTTCCGCCCCCCGCCGCAGGAAACCCGGGAGGACTTCTTCAGCACCCCGCTGCTGAGCCGTTCGTACTCCTCCCAGGTGATGGGCCGACGCTTGAGGGCCTGGATGAACTCCTCACGACTCCGGATGATCCCGAAACGCTCGAGGATGTAGACATCCGGGGAAAGGACGATGACCCGCTCGGCCACATAGCGATTGAGACCGGAGATGATGCCCACCACCCCCACGATGGTCGAGACGCCGATGATGATACCCAGCAGCGTCAGGAAGCTGCGGAGCTTGTGGGCACGGAGGGCACGGAGCGCCACGCGCAGGAGTTCGAGGGCATCCATGTCGCCGGACCTACTTCTTCGCTTCGGAGCTGTCCTTCTTGCGGCCCTTGTCGAGGTGCACCAGGTCACCGTCCTTCAGCTCACGGAGGGCTTTGAAGGGACCGGTGACGACCTGCTCCCCCCCCTTCAGGCCTTCCAGAACCTCCACATCCAGGTCGCCGAGCAGGCCCGTCTTCACCACCTGGAAGTGCACCTTGCCTCCAGACATGACGAAGACACCCTCCTCATCCCTGGGTGCCAGCGGGTCGCGCTTCTCGCCGGCCTTGGGCTTGTTCTCCCGCATGGCCAAGGACTGGAGGGGAATGGCCAGGGCGTCCTGCCGGAAGCCCGTGAAGATGTCTGCCTGGGCACTGAGCCCGGGTTTGATGGTGAGGGGCGGGTTCTTGATCCAGACCTTGACCTTGAACTTGGTGGCATCGTTGGAACTGGTCTTGAGGATGGGGCTGCCCCCGACCTCCGTCACCTGCCCCTTGAAGACCTGATTGGGATAGGCGTCGATCCGGACCTGGGCCTCCTGACCCAGTTGGACATTGGGAATCGAGGCCTCGTCCACCTCCATCTCGGCCTCCACCTTGGACATGTCGGAGATGGTGAGCAGCACCGTGCCCGCCTGATTCTGCACCCCGATCACCGCCGTCTCGCCCTGCTCGATCTGCTTGGCGGTCACGACGCCATCCATGGGGGCGAGGATGGTGGACTTGGCCAGGGTGTCCCGGGCCCCTGCCAGGTCGGCCCCAGCCTGCTCTAGACGGCGTTGGGCAGCCAGCACGGCCGCATCCGCCGTCGTCAGGGAGGTCCGGGACTGCTCGAAGTCGCTCTGGGAGATGATGCCGGCCCGGTGATTGGCCTGGGCCCGCTGGAAGTCGCTGCGGGCCTGATGGGCCCTGGCCCGGGCCGTATCGAGGTCATGGACCATGGCCTCCCGGTTTGCCGCCAGCCCCTGGGCCTGGGCCCGGGAGCGGGCGGGATCGATCTCCAGCAGGAAGTCCCCGGTCTTGACCCGGTCCCCCTCCTTCACCGCCAGGCGCGTCACCTGCCCCATCACATTGGCCGAGATGTCCACCTTCTTGACGGCCTGGATCTTGCCGTTGGCGCTCACCTTGGCGGTGATGTCCTCGCGCCCGACCTGGATGGCCTGGACCGGCAGCCCCTTCTCCCCCCGGGTCGCCGCCACGGCGATGACCGCCACGAGGACGACGCCGCCAGCCAGGAGGGCAATGTGTTTGCGCTTCATGGGGACTCCCTGCACAGGTTCCAGACAGGCAGGTTTCGCACAGAACCCGCCTGGGTTTAGAGCTGAACACACGGGTAATCGGAACGGCCTGCAATATCGATTTTATCCCATTTTGGCCACAGGAATTCAAGTCCCCGCACCGAAGGTCAGAAAAGATACCGTGGCTCCAACCACTCTCCGGGAATCTTCTGTGCGCACCTTCTCCCCTCCAGCATGCGACTCCTCCAGCCGTGAGGGCCGGTGCTCCCTGGGCCCAGAGCTCATCGACCTCGCCCTCGACACGCTGCCCATGGGAGTGGCCATCTACGACACCAGCGGCCACCTGGCCTTCTACAATCGGGCCGCCCGGGAGCTGACCGGACTGCACGCTCCGGAGCTCATCGGTACGTCCTTCAGCCCTTTCGCCGATCCCGGGGAATCCCTGGAGGCCTTCCGGATCGCCGCCGGCGGCCATGCCTGGGAGGGCCCCACGGCCTTCAGGACCCGGGAGGGGGCACCTCGCGTCCTGGGATGCCGACTGTCCCCCCTCGGCGGGGACGGGGCGGTCCTGATGGTCTTCCAGGACGGCTCCCATTGCACCCCCCTGACTCATCTGGAACGGGAGACCGCCCGCATGGAAGCTGTGGGGAACTACCTGGAGGGGGTCCGCGGCGAAGTGGATGACATCCTGACCCTGGCGGCCTCAACCTCCGAGCTCCTGAGCTGGCGGCTCCCCCAGGATCCGCCCATGGCGGAACTCGCCACCACCCTCATCCAGGCCTGCAGACGCGGCATGGAGCTCCACCGGCGGGCCTCGCACCTCGCCACCGGCAGGGATCCCGGGGTCCGTCCCATCGACTTCACCTCCTGTCTCAGGACCTCCCTGGTGCTCCTGGACCCTTCTCTTCCCCGGCAGATCCGGCTCCAGAGCGCCCTCACCTCTGGGGTGTGGGTCCAGGGGAACCCCGGCCTGCTGCACGGGCTCATCTCCATTCTGGTGGCGGGAACGGCCCGGGCCATGGGCGAAGGCCCTGGGCTGATCCGCCTGACCCTCTCCGAGCTCGTGGAGGAGACCCGCTGCGAGGCCCTCGTCATCCTCCAGGGCACCCCATGCCTGCCTGCCCAGGGCACGGTGTTACCCGGCCAGTCCGTGGCGCAGAGCATCGCCCGGACCCACGGGGGTGAGCTGGCCTGGACTCTTGAAGGGGGTGGACTCACCTGGGTACTCCGCCTCCCCTGCGCCAGCATCCCCTTCACCCCCCAGCTCGGAGAAGCCTCCGGCCAGGATCTCCACGGGCACGAGCGCCTGGGGCTGCTGGTGCAGGATCCGGTGCTGGCCAACACACTCCGGGTGGGGCTTGAGGGGCTTGGTTACGCCGTCACCTGCTTTGATGGCCTGGAGCCCCTGCGAGTCGGTGAGGAACAGCCCATCCGGCAGGATGTCTGGGTCATCGACCCCCCGCCAGGCCCCTGGGAGCTTCCGACCTGGATCGCTGAGCCGGCAGCGTCCTCCCCTGTCCCCATCCTCCTCCTGGGCAGCCAGAGTCCCCTGGTCCGGGACACGGTCCTGCCCTGCCTGCCCAAGCCCTTTTCCATCTCCGACCTGGGGCAGAGCCTCCGTGCCCTCATCCGTTCGAGCACGGGCCTGCGGGAGCTGGGGCCCCCCCCTCCGGAAGTCCGTCCTCCGGAACCCCACCCCTCCGTGCGGACGGTGCTGGTGGCCGAGGACAGCCGGGTCTTCAGGAACTTCCTGCGCAGCAGCCTGCAGCATGCGGGCTACCAGGTCCTGGAGGCCACGGACGGCGCCGCAGCCCTGGACCTCTTTGTCCAGGCCTCCCTGACCCATCCGGTGGATCTGCTGATCACGGACATCATCATGCCCAGGATGGACGGTCTTGAGCTCATCGAGGAGATCCGCCGCCTGGACCACCGGATGCCCATCGCCGTCATCACCTCCGTGGAGGACCAGCAGACGGCCAAGACAGCCCTGCAACTGGGCGTGAACGACTTCCTGAGCAAGCCCTTCAACACGGCTCAGCTCCTGGACTGCGTCACCCGGACCTTGCGTCACCAGGAAGAACTCCACCGGGACGAGGAGACCGCCCGCAGCGTCCGGCTGGCCCACTGCTCCCTGCTGGCCACCCAGGAGCGGGACCTCCCCATCTACTCCATCTATCAGCCCCTCTCAGACGCAGGCGGCGACATCTTCCGCTGCTATCGCCTCCCTGAGGGCGACATCCTCTTCCTCCTGGCGGACATCGCCGGGCACTCGGTGGTGAGTTCCTACGCGGTGGCCTCGCTCCTGGGCATCTTCTCCACCTTGGTCCCTCACTTCGAAGGGCTCCGCCCCCTGGCCCTCGGGCTCAACCACGCCATCCAAAACGGCCCCTTCCCCGATGTCCCTGCCTGTGCCTTGCTGGGGATCTGGACCCCCCGTACCGGTCGGCTCCATCTGCTCAATGCCGGTCTTCCCCACGGCCTTGTCCACCGCTTCGACCGGGAGTGCACCGAGGCCTTGGAGATCAACGGAACCCCGATCGGAATCCTTCCGGAGCCCCTCCTGGAGGAACGGGTCCTGCACCTCCAGGCGGGGGACCGCTGCCTGTTCGCCACTGATGGCTTCTTCGATGCCTGTCCACCGGATGGGAGCGCCTTCTGGACCCAGGCGGCGGCCTCCTGGACTCGGCTTGCCTGCTCCGGGATCGAGGACTCCCTCAACGCCATCTGTCGGGAGGTGCGCCAGCACCTCCAGGGCACCCAGACCGATGATCTGCTGCTGGTGGGCTTCGAGCAGCCCCAGCCGGAGATCGGTCGGGAGGAGATCCTCATGCTCATCCCCTCCGCCCCCCGCTATGTGGACACGGTCTGCCTGCGCCTTAAGGACTACATGGCCGCCTTCGGCGACGGCCGCGTCTTCTCCCCCAGTAAGCGCTTCGAGATCATCCTGGCGGCCCGGGAGGCCCTGACCAATGCCGTCTTCCACGGAAACCGGGAACGTAAGGAGCTGCGGGTCTGCATCCACGCATGGACCGGGTCGGATGGCTCCCGTTTCTTCCTGCGGATCCTGGACGAAGGGCCCGGTTTCGAGCTGCCCGACCGTGCGGATGCCCCGGACCCTACCTCGGAGCGCGGCCGTGGCATCCCCATCATGCGCCACTACTGCTCCCGCCTGAGTCTGATCGGCGGTGAGCTCACCCTGGAATTTGAGATGGAGGATCCCCCCGATGCCCTCTCCTAGATCCCGCTCCCTGTCCTCCCGAGCCGATGGCAAGCTGCGGCTTGTCCCCGGCGGCGATCTTGTGGCCAGCACCGTGGAGGGGGAACGGGAGCGCTGGCAGAAGGGGCTGGATGCCAGCCCCAAGGCCGTCATCCTCAGCCTGAAGGGCGTCAGGCAGATCGACAGCCTGGGCATCACCCTGATCCTGGGGGCCTTCAAAACCTGCCAGAAGCAGGGGATCCCCTTCGCCATTGAGGAAGCCTGCCCGGACCTCATGCGGGTCTTCAGGCTCTTCAGCCTGCCCAAGCTCTTCCCTGTCCATGAGGGGCCCGCCCATGAGTAGCCTGGTGGATGAAAGCATCGTCTCGGACTTTGTGACGGAGAGCCGGGAGCATCTGAACAACATCGAACCGGACCTGCTCGCCATGGAGCAGAGCGGCTCCAACGCCGGTCAGGAGGTCCTGAACCGGGTCTTCCGGGCCATTCACAGCATCAAGGGAGGCGCAGGCTTCCTCGCCTTCGAGCGTCTCAAGAGCCTCAGCCACGCCATGGAAAACGTCCTGATGCTGATACGGGACGGCAAGCTCGAAGCCGCCCCCCCGGTCATGGATGCCCTCCTGGCCAGCCTGGACCGCCTCCGGGCCATGCTGGACGACATCCACAGCAGTGACCAGATCCCCTGCGATCAGGAACTGGCGCGGCTCAAAGGCGTCCTGGAGCAGCAGGGCCAGCCCCCCGATGCCAAGGTCTCGCTGAAGCCCGAGGGAGGCAGCCTGGTGGACCAGTGCTTCGATATCGATGAGCAGGCCCTGCGGTCCTGCCTCAACCGCGGCATGCAGCTCTACCACGCCAGGGCCTTCCTCCACCGTGACATCAAGGACAAGGGACTGACCCCCCTGAGCTTCCTGAACAATGCCCTGGGCGTCGGAAACTGCCTGGACGCCTACATCGACATCAGCGGCGTCGCCGAGCTCGGCCAGTGCCTGGAGCAGGATCTGGCGGTCTCCCTCCTCTTCGCCACCGTCCTGGAGCGCGACCTCGCCGTCGTGGCCCTGAAACTGCCGGAGGAGCAGGTGGTGCCCCTGGACACCAAGGGCATCAAGGCCCACCTGGGCATCGGCAAGCCAATGCCCGCCGCCGCGCCGGTACCCGACCCGGCACCGGAAGCCGCGCCTCCAGTCGCCGTCACTGCGGCCCCCGCCGAAGAGCCAGCCCCCCCGGAGGCGGCCAAACCCACCCCCAAGGATGCCCAGGGACCCGAGACGCTCCGGGTCCGGGTTGACCTGCTCACGGCCTTGATGAACCAGGTGGGGGAGCTTGTGCTCGGACGGAACCAGCTGATGCGGGCCATGACCGATCACCAGCGCGAGATCCCGGGGCTCTCGGGCATCCTCCAGAACATCAGCCAGGTGACCTCCGAACTCCAGGAGCGGGTCATGCAGACCCGGATGCAGCCCATCGGCACCGTCTTCAACCGCTTCCCCCGTATCATCCGGGACATGTCCAGGGCCCTGGGCAAGCAGATCGAGATCCAGATCATGGGCGGGGATGTCGAGCTGGACAAGTCCATCGTGGAGCTCCTGGCCGATCCCCTCACCCACATCATCCGCAACTCCGCGGACCACGCCATCGAGACGCCCGAGGCCCGAGTGGCCAAGGGCAAGCCTGCTTCAGGTCAGATCGTCCTGCACGCCTTCCACCAGGGCGGCCAGGTCAACATCGCCATCTCCGATGATGGGCAGGGTATCGATCCCAGGAAGGTCCTCAAGAAGGCCCTGGAGAAGGGCATCCTGACCCAGACCAGGGCAGCGGAGCTGACGGAAAGGGAGGTCGTCAACCTCATCTTCGCTCCGGGCTTCAGCACCGCGGAGACCGTCTCCGAGATCTCGGGGCGGGGCGTGGGCATGGATGTGGTGCGGACCAACACGGAGAAGCTCGGCGGGCGGGTGGAGGTGGAGTCCGAACCCGGCATGGGTACCACGGTGCTCCTCCGCCTGCCCCTGACCCTGGCCATCATCCCCTCCATGATCGTGGGCGTTTCCGAGCAGCGCTTCGCCATTCCCCAGGTGAACATCGTGGAGTTCGTCTGGATCCGGGCCAGGGATGTCCGGAATCGCATCGAGCGCCTCCATGGCGCCCAGGTCCTCCGCCTGAGGGATAAGCTCCTCCCCCTGATCCGACTGGCGGATGTCCTGGAGATCCCCAGGAGCTATGAGGATCCTGCCTCAGGAGAGGCCCTGCCCGACCGCCGCCTGGCCCTCGCAGACCGCCGCTCCCCCGAAGGGTCCGCAGGAGGGGAGAGCCGGACCGAGCGAAGGGTCGATGCCCGAAACGACTACAGCGTGGTGGTCCTGCGCCTCGGGCCGCACCAGTTCGGCGTCATCGTGGACGAGCTCTTCGATATCGAGGAAATCGTGGTGAAGCCGCTCTCCAGCTACATCGCCGACTGCAAGTGCTTCAGCGGGGCCACCATTCTGGGAGACGGGCGGGCCATCATGATCCTGGACCCCGGGGGCATCGCCACCACCGCCGAGCTCCACTTCTCGGACATCCAGGAAGAGGAGAAGCGCCGCAAGGAGCAGGAACTCCAGGCTGCAGCCCTCAAGGCCTCCCGCACCCGGTCCATCATCCTCTTCAAGGTCGCGGGGGAGGAGCGCTTCGCCGTGCCCCAGGAGCAGGTCAAGCGTCTTGAGCGCATCGAGGCCCGCGCCATCGAAAGGGTGGGGAACCGGGAATACTGGAAGTATCTGGATGAGCCCCTGCCCCTCCTCCGACTGGACAGCCTTCTCCCGGTGAGTCCCCTTCCTCCGGGGCGCGAAGAGCTCTACCTCATCATCCCCAAAAGCGCCGATGGTTCCAGCGGCCAGACCGGCATCATCATCTCGGACATCCTGGATGCCCTGGATGTGGATGTGGACCTCAAGCCCATGGACCTCCAGCGCCCCGGCCTCCTGGGCTCAGCCATGGTCCATGACCGCCTGACGGTCTTCCTGGATCCCCAGGAGCTCGTAGCGGCAGGAGGCGCGGCATGATGACCCAGTACGCCACCTTCGCCCTGGACGAGCGGACCTTCGGCATCGAGATCCAGTTGGTCCGGGAGATCATCCGCGCCTTCGAGATCACCCCGGTCCCCCGCTCCGAGCGCCACATCCGTGGCCTCATCAACCTCCGGGGCCAGGTGGTCACCATCATGGACCTCGGAGTGCGCCTCGGAGGCGCATCGAAAACCATCACGCCCGCGAGCCACATCATCATCCTCAAGGCCACCACGAGCTCCAACGACATCCTGGGCCTGCTGGTGGACTCCATCGCCGATGTGGTGGAGGAGGATGCCGCCGCTACCGAACCCCCCCCCGCCAACACCACCGAGTCCGGCAACGGTCTCCTGGCCGGGGTGATCAACGGACGGAGCGGACTCATCGTGCTTCTGAAAATGGATGAAATAATAAACAAAAAATAATGGAGGCTCCATGCAAACCCTCGACAACATCAAGATGGGGCCCAAGCTCCTCGTCTCCTTCCTGGTCGTCGCCCTCTTCTCGGTGCTGGTGGGCATCTTCGCCATCATGAAGATGAGTGCCGCCACAGAGTCGGACACCAAGCTCTATGAGAAGGTCACGGTCCCCCTGGGGGACATGGCCACCCTCATGGAGGATACCCAGCGCATCCGGGTCAACATGCGGGACGCCATCCAGACCGGGAACGTCGAGAAATACGGGGCCCGGATCGAGGAACTCCGAGCCACGATCACCAAGGCCGGAGATGCCTTTGCAGCCTCCCTCCTCACCGAGAATGGCAAGCGGGTCTGGGCCACCTACAAGGAGCAGGAGGCGAAGAACACCGCCATGGTCAACCGAATCCTCAACCTCGTCCGCACCGGACGCACCCAGGAGGTGGACGGCCTGATGCGAGGTGAGGCCCTGCAGATCGTGAATGACCTGAACAAAGCCCTCGACAACCTCCGGGAGGCCAAGCTCCAGATCGCCAAGGACACGGCAGCCGCAAACCGCAGCCAGGCCGAGTCCGCGCGCAACACCATGATCATCGTGATGGTCATCGCAGCCCTGATCGCCCTGGGGATCGGAATCGTGATCGCCCGGTCCATCACCCGGCCCCTGGGACAGGGCGTTGAGATGATGAGTGAACTGGCCAAGGGCCACCTGGGCCGTCGCCTCCGCATGACACGCAGAGACGAGATCGGGCTCCTGGCCAGGGAGATGGACAGTTTCGCCGACGACCTGCAGCACAACGTCCTTGGTACCCTGCAGAAGCTGGCAGAGGGCAATCTGGACGCCAACCTGAGCCCCAAGGATGCCGCCGACGAGATCCGGCCCGCCCTGAAGAGCCTTTCCAACAATCTGCAACAACTCATCGATGAGATGAACCACATGTCCTCCCAACACGACGCCGGCGACATCGATGTAAAAATCGCCACAGACCGCTTCCAGGGGGCTTACAAGGTCATGGCACAGGGTGTCAACGACATGGTATTCGGGCACATCGCGGTCAAGAAGAAGGCCATGGCCTGCGTAAGAGCCTTCGGCGAAGGAGACTTCGAAGCCCCCCTGGAGCGCTTCCCGGGCAAGAAGGTATTCATCAATGACACCATCGAACAGGTCAGGGGGAACCTGAAGGCCCTCATCGCCGACGCTTCCCTGCTCGCCCGCGCTGCCGTCGAAGGCCGTCTGGCCACCCGCGCCGACGCCAATCATCACCAGGGCGACTTCCGTCGCATTGTCCAGGGTGTCAACGAAACCCTCGACGCAGTCATCGCTCCCGTCAACGAGGTACGCCGTGTCATGGCCGCCCTGGAACAGGGCGACCTCACCGCCAGCATCCCCCAGAATTACCAGGGTGACCTCCAGGAACTCCGCAACGCCGTGAACAACAGCATCGCCAAGCTGGCAACCACGGTCCGGGAGATCTCCACAGCTTCCAACACCCTGGCCAGTGCTTCCGAAGAGCTCTCGGCGACGGCCACGACCATGACTGGCAGCGCCGACAGCATGACCCGGCAGGCCAATACCGCAGCCGCCGCCACAGAACAGGCCTCGGCCAACGTCAAGAACATGGCCGCCGGGATCGAACAGATCAGCTCCAATTCCAACACTGTGGCCACCGCCGCCGAGGAGGTATCCGCCAACCTCGGCACCGTGGGCGCCGCCGTGGAGCAGATGTCCGCCAACATGAAGACCATCTCCGGCAACGCCGACCGCATGACCGCAGCGGTCAGGACCGTGGCCACGGCCATCGAGGAGATGAGCTCCAGCCTGGTGGAGGTCTCCAAGAACTCCGGCCAGGCCGCCGTTGTGGCGGGCAAGGCCGCGGGCTCGGCCAACAGCACCGCCGAGATCGTGGACAAGCTCGGCCAGAGCGCCCAGGAGATCGGCAAGGTGGTGGACATGATCAAGGGCATCGCCGCCCAGACCAACCTCCTGGCTCTGAACGCCACCATCGAGGCTGCCAGTGCCGGGGAGGCGGGCAAGGGCTTCGCGGTGGTCGCCAATGAGGTGAAGGAGCTGGCCAAGCAGACCGCCTCCGCCACCGAGGATATCCGTGCCCAGGTGGAGGAGATGCAGGGCAGCACCCGGGACGCGGTGCGGGCCATTGATGAGATCGTGAAGATCATCAACGAGATCAACATGATCTCTGGCAACATCGCCGCCAGCGTCGAAGAGCAGACTGCCACCACCAATGAGATCTCCAGGAACGTGGGGGAGACGGCCCGGAACGCCGCCGAGGTCGGCCTCAACGTCCAGCAGGCCGCCACAGGGGCCAACGAGGTGGCCCGCAACGTCCACGAAGCTGTCAAGGGCGTTGGGGACATCACCCGGAACGTGAATCAGCTGGCCCAGGGAGCCAATGATGTGGCCCGCAATGCCGCCGAAGCCGCCCATGGCATGAACGATGTCGCCCGCAATGTCGTCTCCGTGAGCACCGCCGCCAAGGAGACCACCCGGGGCGCCACGGACACCACCGGGGCCGCCCAGGAACTGGCCCGCTTGGCAGAGAAGCTCCAGCTTGCCGTCTCCCGCTTCAGGGTCTGATCCGAACAGCATTCACCTTCGGCCGCGCAGGTGCCGACGAGCAAGGCATGAGTTCCAAGTCACTGAACGTGCTGGTGGTGGATGACACCATCGTCTACCGGAAGATCCTCACGGATGTCCTCGAGAAGATCGAGGGCATCCAGGGGATTGCGACTGCCACCCAGGGACGCCTCGCCCTGGCCCGCATGGAACAGTCCCCCGCAGACTTGGTCCTTCTTGATGTGGAGATGCCCGAGATGGGAGGCCTGGAGACCCTGGAACACCTGCGCCAACGCTGGCCTGAGACGGATGTGGTCATGGTGAGCGGTGCAAACCTGAGCTCGGCGGAGGTCACGGTCCAGGCCCTGGAGCAGGGTGCCATGGACTTCATCCGCAAGCCCGAGGGCAGCGACCCCGAGGCCAGCCGCCAGGAACTCCGAGACAAGCTCCGTCCCCTGATCCGGCACATCAGCACCCGCAAGAACATGCGGAGCTCCACGGCACCTCCCCCCTCGCCGCCCCTTCCGGCTGCCCAGGCCATCCCCCAGCGTTCTGCTCCAGCTCGAGGTCAAATGGAGGTGGTGGGGATCGGCGTCAGCACGGGAGGCCCCAATGCTCTGGCCGAGGTGATCCCCCTGCTCCCGGCCGACTTTCCGCTGCCCATCCTCATCGTCCAGCACATGCCGCCCAACTTCACCGCATCCCTGGCCGAGCACCTGGACAAGCGGAGCCGCCTCAGGGTGGTGGAGGCGACCGAGGGCGAGCCCATCTTGCCCGGCCGGGTGTACATCGCCCCTGGGGGCAGACACATGGTGGTCCGCCGCCATGCCCCTGCCCCCGGGAGCTTCCAGCGGATCATCGGCCTCAACGAAGCGCCTCCGGAGAATTCCTGCCGCCCCTCGGTGGATGTGCTCTTCCGATCCATGGCGGCGCAGTTTGACAGCCCGGTCCTGGCGGTGATCATGACCGGCATGGGCAACGATGGCTGTGAGGGGGTGCGGACCCTCAAGCGCCGGGGCTGCCACTGTCTCACCCAGAGCGAAGAGACCTGCGTGGTCTATGGCATGCCCCTGGCCGTGGACGAGGCAGGGCTCTCCGATGAACAGGTCCCCCTCCGGTCCATCGCAGCGCGTCTTGAGCGGCTGGCCCGCCAGGGGGCATGTCCATGAACAGGGACACCATCACCGTTGACGAGTTCAACCTGCTCCGGACCTACATCGAGCAACACTGTGGCATTGCCCTGGGGGAGGAGAAGGCCTACCTCGTGGAGACCCGTCTGGCGGGCCTCCTGGCCGAGACCGGCTGCGCCGACTTCGGGGCCTTCCACCGCCTGGCCAGCGCCGACGGCTCCACCGCTCTTCGGGACCGAATCGTGGACGCCATGACCACCAATGAGACCCTCTGGTTCAGGGATCAGCACCCCTACACCATCCTACGGGAACGGCTCCTCCCCCCCCTGGCGGAGGAGATCCGACAGGGCTCCCGTTTCCGCATCCGCATCTGGTCCGCGGCCAGTTCCACCGGCCAGGAGCCCTACTCCATCGCCATGGCGATCCTGGAGTTCTGCCGGGTCAACCCTGGCATCCGCCCAGAGCACTTCGAGATCCTGGCCACAGACATCAGCCCCTCGGCCCTCTTCCTGGCCAAGGCCGGTCGCTACGACTCGGCGGCCATGGCCCGGGGAATGCCCGATGCCCTGCGGGAGCTCTACTTCGACCCAGCGGGCCCGGTCTGGGCCGTCAAGGAGGAGGTCAAGCGCATGGTGAGCTTCCGGCGCTTCAACCTCCAGGATCCCATCGAGCCCCTGGGCAAGATGGACATCGTCTTCTGCCGCTACGTGGCCATCTACTTCTCCGAGAGCTTCAAGCGCCGCATCTATGCCGGCATCGCCCGGATCCTGGCCCCCTCGGGACACCTGATCATCAGCGCCGTGGAGTCGCTACGGAGCCTCACCGACGAGTTCGAGGCCCTTTCCCATGCCAATGGGACCTACTATCGCTATGCGCGCACCAAGGGGGGATTATGAGCAGAATCCTTTCCGTGGACGACTCCGCAACCATGCGCCGTATCATCGGCCGGGCCGTGGCGGTGCTCGGCTACGAATTCCTGGAGGCTGAAAACGGCCTCAGGGCCCTGGAGCTCCTCCCCGCCCACCCGGACATCGAGCTGATCATCCTGGATGTGAACATGCCGGAGATGGACGGTTTCGAGACCCTCAAGCGAATCAAGGGGGACAGCCGCTTCTGCAACATCCCGGTGATGATGGTGACCACCGAGTCGGACCGGACGAGGATCGTGGAGGCCATCCAGGCTGGGGCCGCGAACTACGTGACCAAACCCTTCAACCAAGAGGACCTGGGGGCCAAGATCGCCCAGTGCCTTGGGTGTTTCTGACGATACAGCAAAGAGGACTCTGACGATCACACTCCGTGCATGATCGCGCCAGGCTCAGTAGGCCCCCAACCTCCTGAGCCTGGAGTCCTTTGTCGATGCGATCCGCACCATCGTCCATTCAGCAGGCCCGCTCCCGGAACCCGGCTGGCACGGGGCGCACCGTTCCTGCACTATAGTCGAAGAACACGATGCCCGTTTTGGCCCGGGCCAACTCCGTGCCATCGGCCTTGGTGAGCAGGTAGAAGACGTCGCAGCCCGTGCGGGTGAAGTCCCCTGTTCCGACGCGGATCGTGATCTCCTCGCCCAGAAAGCCCTGGGATCGGTAGATGATGGCGCAATCCCCCATGACGGTGCCCACCCCCTCGATGTCCTTCTCCGTATACCCCATGGAGCGCAGGAAACGCACCCGGGCCTCGTGCAGGAGCCCCAGCAGGGCATCATTGCCCAGGTGATCCCCGTAGTTCAGGTCCGTGACCCGGATGTCCAGCTGGGTCTCGAAGGGGAGGTGCTCGGGAAGTTCCAGACGGATCCGTGCCATATCAGCTCCTGGCCCTCGGATGGGCCTTCTCATAGGTCCTGGCCAATTGCTCCAGGTCCAGGTGGGTGTAGCGCTGGGTGGTGCTGAGGGAGGCGTGGCCCAGGAGCTCCTGGATGGTGCGCAGGTCCATGCCCCTGTTCAGCAGGTGGGTGGCGAAGCTGTGGCGCAGCGCATGGGGACTGATCCTGGCCCTCAACGCCGCCTGCTCCAGGGCATGCCCCAGGAAGGTCCGGACACTGGTGGGGGTGAGGCGCCCCCCACGTTGGTTGAGGAAGAGGGCCTCGGAGGCCGGGAGCCCCTTCTCTGCAAGGAAGGCCCCCCGGAAGGCGAGATAGGCCCGCAACGCCTCCCCGGCCCCCTCATGGAAGGGAACCAGACGTTCCTTGTTGCCTTTGCCCCAGACCCTGAGGGTCCGCTCCGCCAGGAGGAGATCCTGAAGGTCCAGCCCGGTGAGCTCCGAAACCCGGAGACCTGAGGCATAGAGGAGTTCCAGCATGCAGCGGAGCCGGGCGGAGGTGAAGTCCGCAGCTTCCGGCAGCTCCAGGAGTTCCCGGCTTTCCTCCTCCGTGAGGAAAGCGGGCAGCCGCTGGACCTGCTTGGGGTTCCGGAGGCCGATGGCGGGGTTCGAGCTGATACGGCGGGTCTCCCAGAGCCACCGGTAGAAGGCCCGCACCGTGCTGAGGATCCGGGCCTGGCTGGCGGGATCCAGGCCCCGCTCGCCCAGCTCGAAGGCAAAGCCCCGGAGGGTGCGGGGCTTGACCTCCCAGCTCTCCCAACCGGCCGTGACCGCATGGGCCAGCAGCTTGTCCAGATCCCCGGTCTGGGCCCGGGTGGTGTGGGGCGAGACCCCGCGGGCCGTCTGCTCCAGATGGAAGCCCCGCACGGCCTCCCCGAGGGTGCTGCAGGCCTCCCTGTCCATGCCGCCCCCCCCGGCTAGTCCAGGTAGAAGCCCACGCCCTGCCACACCTTCACCGGCGTCTTGCCGTCGGCGCCCCTGGCCGGATCGAAGACCAGACGCTTGGCGGCCTCCAGGCAGGCCTGGTTGGCGGCCTTGGCACGCTCACCCTCGCCCCGGATGCCCTGGAGGAGGCGGACTTCAAGGGCATCCCCCGCCTCGCTGACCAGCACATTCACCACCACGACCCCATGGGCCCGGGCGATGCTGGGGGTCAGCCGGTCGAGGTTCATGGGCCGGGCCGGGGTGACGGCCGAGGAGAGGACCACCGGGAGCCCGGTTTCGGTGTGGCCCTGGAGCCTGGCCTCGGCCTCATCGAGCTTCTTCTTCAGCCCGGCATTCTCCTCCTGCAGCCCGGCCGACTCGGCCTTGGCCTTGCGGAGATCCGCCAGGATGTTATCCAGCCCATGCTGGTTCTCGGCCAGAGTCCCCTTGAGCTGGTCCAGTTCCCGCTTGAGGTCGGCGGACTCCCCGCGGGCCAGGTCACGCCCCTTCCTGGCCTCGGCCGCCTCCTGCTGGAGACTCTCCGTGGCGGCCAGGCGGTCCTTGAGCTCATCCCGTTCCCCCGTGAGGGCCTTGATCTCGCTCTGGAGCTGCTTGACGCTGGGGGTCCTGGGTTTGGCCGCTGCCAGGGCGGGCAGGGTGATGAGGAGGGCGAGGACCAGGGGATGGGAAAGGCGCATGGAAGACCTCCAGAAGGGGAGGAATCAGCGGTAGCGTCCCGGCTGGATCCCCCCTGTGGGCAGTTGCTGCAACTTGAGAATCCCACGGCGGAGGAGCTTCGCAAAGATGGCAAGACACTCATCGTGCGGAAAAGGCGAGATGGAGATGATGTCCTTGATGGTCCACACCGAGTTGACCCGGGTGGCCAGGAAGGCCTCATTGGGACCCAGCTGGGCCTGCATCAGCTCCTCAATGCTCACCGCCAGCTCAGGCACCATGGCCTCGTCAATGGTGCGTTCCTCCATCATGTGCTCGACCACCTCCAGCATCCGCGTGGCCTCCTGAAGCTGGGGCCGCTCGGTGAGGATGAGCTTGAGTTCGGCCTGGGCCTCCTGGAGCTTCTGCTTCTCCACCAGCTGTCGGGCCCGCTGGAGCTGCAGGCTGGAGTGCTCTCCCAGCTTGCCCCCGGGGTGGATGATCCTCAGCATGCCCTTTTCGTGGAGGTCGAAGACCAGCTTGTGGATCTTGAACTCGGGCGCCCGCATTTCGATGACCAGCTGATCCAGGGTCTTCTGGCCGTCCAGCCGGGCCAGGAGATCCGCATCTTCGGGTGCCAGAGGCAGCATCTCGGCGATGGCCTCGGGCACCGCCTGCACCACCGCGTCCCCGCCCTTCACCACTTTCCGGATATGGAGCCACTCGTCCTTGCGCCGGGCTCCCTCCAGCACGACCCCCGTGACATCCAGACTCAGGAGCATGGAGCGCTGGGAGGACCCCTGCCCGTCGAAGAACTCGAAGTGTCCCGCCTCCCACAGGAAGGTGTCATAGATGGACTCCTCGACCTTGAGCTGCACGATGCGCCGGATCTCCGCCTCGGTGATGAGCTGGCGGCTCACGAGAATCCGCCCCAGCAGCTGGTTCTCATCCTCCTGGGCCGCCAGGGCCTCCCGGAGCTGCTCCTCGGAGATGCGGTTGTAGGCCAGCAGATACTGGCCCAGGTACTCCCGGGGATCCGAGGACCAGACACTGGACACCCGCCCCTCGTGGAAGGCCACGCGCTTGGTGTGGAGGAGGCCCTTCAGCTCCAGGACCCCCGTCTTCTTGCCCACGGCCAGCCACTGGAAGATGTCCTCCAGTCCCATCGTGGCCAGATCGCCTTTGAGTCCCATTCAGCTGCTCCGAGATGCCTGCGTCTGCCATTTTCATCGGCAGCATCAGGAAAGGCTACAAGGTTTCGATACAGGAGCGGATGGCCCCGGCGAGACGCTCCGGATGATGGCGTACCCACACGGAATCGGGATCCACCAGGGAACACGCATGGACGGGAACACCGCAGACAACCGCTCCCGCAGGCGCCAGGGGGCGCCCCCCCTCATGCCGGTAGCGTTCCAGGGTTGCTGCCGGAAGCGGGGCACGGTTGGCGATCACCGCGTCAAGCCCGACATGACCGAAGGCCTGGATGGCGGCCAGGTGGTCCTCCAAGGAGAGCCCCGCAGTCTCGCCGGGCTCCGTCATGAGATTGGCGATGTAGACCACAGGGGCCCCGGAGCGGGATATGGCATCCCGGAGTTCATCGATCAGCAGGTTGGGAATGGTCGAGGTGTAGAGACTCCCGGGAGCCAGGAGGATCACATCCGCCTGGAGGATGGCAAGCATGGCCTCCGGAAGGGGATCAGTATCCATCGGCTCCAGCCAGAGCCTAGCCAGGGGTGGATGAGAGTCATTGACCGAGGTCTCACCTTCGTAGCGGTTCCCGGCCATGTCCTCCGCCATCAGGTGCACCGGGGTCAGGGTCGAAGGGTAGAGGCGTCCCAGAGTCACCAGGCTGGCGGAGAGCTCCTTGAGGGCCTTCACCCAGCTGCCGGTGATCTCGGCCATGGCCAGCAGGATCAGGTTGCCCAGGGCATGGCCCCCCAGGGCCCCATCTCCCGGAAAGCGGAAGCTCATGAGTTCCGAGAGGGAGGAGTCCTCCCGGATGAGAGCCGTCAGGCAGTTCCGGAGGTCGCCGGGCGGGATGCTCCCCAGCTCTGTCCGCAGGCGACCGGAGGAGCCCCCGTTATCGGAAACGGTGACGATGCCTGTGATGGTCCAGGGACTCCGCGGGCGCCCGGCCTCGAGCTTGAGGGCCCTCAGCAGGGCCGCCTGCCCGGTCCCCCCCCCGATGGCCACCACCTTGAGCGGCAGGTCAGGGTTCATGGAGAAAGGTCCTAGAGCAGCTCGAGTTCAGCGAAACAGCCTGCGCTGCGGACGCCGTCGAAGTCCTTCTCCATGTGGTACTGGTGGAGGAAGGATCCATCCAGGCTGACGGCCTGCTTCAGGGCCGAGGCGGCACCTTCGGCATCCCCGAGCTGGGCCAGCGCGAGGGCCTTGAGATAGTGGAGCCCAGCCCGACCGGACTCCGCGGCCAGCACTGCATCCAGGTGGGGCAGTGCCTCCTTGGCGGAACCCTGGTTCAGCAGGACCTGGATCTCCATCTCCCTGGAAGCCGGGACAACCCGGCTCGTAGTACTTGCCCTCCGCCCAAGCGCCGCCAGAGTGGTCCGCACGCGGCGGGCGATCAGGAGTCCACCGGCCTGGGAGGCCTCCTCCCCCAGGGCCTGAAGAAGCTCCTGGGCCCGGGCCTCCTGGCCTGAGTGCAGGATTTCGAGAGCCTCCGACAACCTCGCTTCCAGCCCCGTCCCGGGCGCTGAAGTCGTGTTTCCGGCGATCTTCGATACAGTAGCCATGCTTGCCCTCGGAAAGTCTGGAAATCCCACTATAGCCTAAAAACCGTATCGTCGCGGTCCAGCCGACGGGTCGACAACCAGGTGAAGAGGGCCGCGAGGGCCAGGGTCATCAGGAGCGCGAGCAGGTACTCGAAGGTGTTCCCCTGCTGACCGAAGAGCTTCCGGATGGCCAGGCTGACATTGAGAATGGGGAGATAGGGCAGAAAGGCCAGCTTCTCGATCCCCGGCGCCATGGAGAAGACCGCCATGACCATGACCACCACCATGCCCGGCATGATGGAGGTGCCGGCCTCCACGCTGTTGCGGGCCTGGACGCCCATCAGGACGATGAAGTTGGCGAAGACCAGGCCCAGGGGGACCATGAGCAGGAAGGTCAGGGCCAGGAGGGAGGGATTGGCCAGCATCGTGAGGCTGCCATTTCCCCCAGTGCCGGCAGCCCCCCGCAGGGCCAGGGCCACCGAGCCCCCCATGCTGAAGAGATTGATGACGGCGCTGATCACACCGATGGAGAAGACGTAGAGCAGCTTGCCCAGGATGATCTGGGCCCGGGGGATGCGGGTCGAGAGGAGACAGAGGAGGGTGCCCCGCTCCTTCTCCCCGGCCGTGGCATAGATCCCATGCTGCATGGAGCCGGCGAACATCATGAGCATCAGGAGATAGGGAAGCATGGAGCCCAGAAGCCGACCCGCCTTGAGGCCGGGGTCCCCCATCTCCACAACCTGGATCCGGCTGGGCCTGTCCAGCTCGGACGGAGCCCCTGCCCTCCGCAGCCGCTCAGCCACCCACTGCCGGTCCTGCTCCCTCATGAGCTGGCGCAGCCGCTGCAGGGCCAGGGCCGAGGCATCATCCCCCGGGTCGCAGGAGACCGCCAGGCTGAAGGTCCGCTCCTCGCCCAACAGACGGACAGCCTCGGGATCCACCCTGACCTCCATCTCGAGGCGCTGGTCCCGGATGGCCTGCCGGAGATCCCCGGCGGGGGGCGGGACAAGCTCGAAGGAGGCGGGCTGCGCCTCAAGGAGGGGACGGAGCAGCCCCCCGGGATCCACGAGGACCACTCGGCTGGGGCGGCTGCGTCGCTGGGCTTCATCCGAGCGGCTGAGACCCGCGATCATGCTGAAGAGGACGGGGTAAAGGAGCAGCGGGAGGAAAAAGGTGAAGAAGACGGTACGGCGGTCCTTGAAGAGCTCAAGGAACTCCTTCCGGCAGACCAGAAGCATCCCTCTCATACCGGTCCCCCCACCTCACCTGCCAACTGGAGAAAGACCTCATCCAGATTCCGGGCCCCCCGCTGCCGCAGCAGCTCCGCCGGTGCCGCATCTCCATGGACAGTGCCATCGAAGATCAGGCCCACCCGGTCACAGATCTCCTCCACCATGGGCATGACATGGGTGGAGACAATCAGGGCCTTCCCCGCGCGCCGAAGCTCCCGCAGCAGGTCCAGCACCGACTTGGCCGTGAGGACATCCAGTCCGGTGGTGGGCTCGTCGAATACGATGACGGGAGGATCGTGCAACAGGGCGCGGGCCACGCTGACCTTCTGCTTCTGGCCCGTGGAGAAGCCCTCCATGCGGACATCAAGGAAGTCGGAAAGCCCCAGCCGCTCCAGCAGGCCCACTCCCCGGAGCTCGGCCTCCCGGGCGGCAAGCCCCTGGAACTCCCCGAAGAGCCTCAGGAACTCCCGGGGCGTGAAGCGACCATAGACATGGAGGTCCGTCGAGAGATAGCCCACACTCCCCCGGGCCTCCTCCGGATCCCGGGAGGCATCGAACCCCGCGACCCTGACCAGACCGGCATCAGGGTGCATGAGCCCTGCAATGATCCGCATGGTGGTGGACTTGCCTGCCCCATTGGGGCCCAGCAGGCCATAGATCTCCCCGGGGTGGACGGTCAGGGTGAGATCCCGGACCGCCTCGATGCGGCGCATCTTCCGGGTCCTGCGGTCCCGGACACGGAAGCCCTTGCGGAGCCCGACCAGCTCGATCATCCCCGGATACCGATGGCGATGACCGCAAGCCCGGCCAGGACGCAATAGATGGCGAAGCCGTTGAGGCGCGGCCTGCGGGTGAAGCGGTCCAGCAGCCCGATGGCGGCGTAGCCGGAGATGGCGGCCACCACCACCCCCACCGTGCAGGCCACCGCAGGCGAAAGCCCGCCGCCGGGGAAGGTCAGGTCAGGAGGCAGAGGCTGGTGATGGAGGAGGGGGGAGACGAGCTTGCGCCCCTCCACCAGAGCCGCCAGGGCAATGGTGGGGATCCCGAGCAGGAAGCTGAAGCGGGCTGCGCTGGACAGCTCGACGCCTCGATAGACGCCCATGCAGATGGTCGACCCACTGCGGGAGAGACCGAAGCCTCCGCCCAGCCCCTGGATGGCCCCCACGGCGAGGGCATCCCAGCCGTTCGCGGCACCCAGAAGCCTCCCACGTCTGCGGGCGGCGATGCGATTGGCGATGAAGAGCATTCCCGCCGTGAGGAGCAGGAAGCAGCCATAGAGCCACAGGTGCTCCTTGGCGGTCTCCTTCATATGCCGGGTGGCCAGCCCGAAGATGCCCGTGGGGATGAGGGCGATGATGATCAGCAGCAGGGTGCGGAGCCCCTCCGCATCCGCGCCCCGCACCCCACGGACCATCCGCATGAGATCAGTCCGGAAGTAGACCACCAGGGCCGCCAGGGTGCCGACATGGAGCAGGACATCGAAGGGCAGCGGCATGGGGTTGCCCAGAAGGAGCTTCTCCACCAGGGTCAGGTGGGCCGTGGAGGATACCGGAAGGAACTCCGTGATCCCCTGCACGAGACCGATCAGGATCGCTTGCACCAGCGTCAATGGACACCCCGAAATGGCCAGTTTCTCACAGACGGGGAGAAGGGCAGCCTCTGAGAAGAGAGGAGCCGGAGCCCTGCCTCAGGGAGGCACATACTATAATTTTTATATATCAACAAAAGTGTTGCTATTTTTAGTTATATTCATCCCGGAATAATCTGAAAATTCGAGTTGCCTTTGCTAGCATGCATGCAAGATATCTCAGCCCGAGAAAACACCATGTGCCCCTCCGGAGAAACACTCGCATGTTGAAGTCCCTCAGCATCGGAAAACGCCTGGGAGGCGCCTTCGCCCTGATCCTGGTCCTGCTGGCCTGCGTGGCCGAGTTCTCCCTGAACCGGATCGCCATGCTGGGTGGGCACATGCAGCGGATCGTCCAAGTGTACAACCAGGCCGAGCGCCAGGTCGCCGTCATGGACTCGGCCGTCATACAGGTTCAGGGCTCCCTGAGGAGCCTCCTCCTGACCAGTTCCCCCGAAGCCATCACCCGGGAGATGGCCACCATCGCCCAGCGCCGCGAGCGGTACGACAGGGCGGCCACCACCCTGGAGAAGCTCCTGCCCACCGCCGAGAGCCGGGCGAAGCTCCAGGAGGTCGAGCAAGCCTGTCAGGCGGCCCGCGCTCAGAACTCTGCGGCCATGGACCACATCAAGGCGGGACGCCGGGCGGAGGCCACCCAGATCCTCCTGGGCCCCGCGGAGGAGGTCAACCGCCAGCTCAACGAACAACTGGGCAGCATCGCCCACATGATGTCCGACCTGAGCGACCGGGCCCTCCAGGAGAGCCTGACCGCCCGGAAGCACGCCCTCAACCTGATCCTGGCCCTGGCCCTGCTCGCCCTAGCCCTCGGCATCACCGCCGCCCTGCTCATCACCCGCAGCATCGTGCAACCCCTCCGCAACTTCGTCTCGGTCCTGGCGTCCGTGGACCAGGGGAACCTCAGGGTGGAGGCCCCCGTGGAGAGCAGGGATGAGGTCGGCCGGCTGGCGGCCTGTCTCAACCACACCCTGGCCACGCTCCGGCGCACCATCACGGAGGTGGCGGGGGCCGCTGGCAGTGTGGCCAGCGGCGCCGCCCAGCTCAGCAGCTCCGCCGAAGAGATGGCCCAGGCCACCCAGGTCATCGCCGAGGGGGGCACCAGCCTCCACCAGGTTACGGAGAGCGTGGCCTCGGCCATGCTGCAGCTCTCGGCCAATGTCCAGCAGATGGCAGGCAATGTCCGGGTCTCGGTGGACCAGAGCCGTGAGGCCGTGAAGGCCGTGGGCGACGGTGCCCAGGGGGGCCAGGCCGCCGCCGAGGGCATGGCCCGCATCCAGGGTGTCACCGAGCGCATCGCCCAGGCCATCTCGGTGATCCAGGAGATCGCCCGGCAGACCAACCTCCTCAGCCTCAACGCCGCCATCGAGGCCGCCAAAGCCGGCTCCCAGGGCAAGGGCTTCGCCGTGGTGGCCGAAGAGGTCCGGAAGCTGGCCGAGCGCAGCCGCCAGTCGGCCCAGGAGATCGAAGGCCTGCTCAGCGAGACCCATGCCGCGGTATCCCGGGGGCAGTCCTCGGTCTCTGCCAGCCTGGAGCACTTGGAGCACCTCCAGGGCTCCATCGAGACCATGGCCGGAATGGTCCGCGAGATCGGGAGCGCCACCGAGGAGCAGAGCAGCACCGCCACGACCGTGGCCCGACAGGTCGAGAGCGCCGCCTCCGAAGTCCGGCAGAACGCCACCGCCACCCACCAGCTCACCACCACAGTCCACGAGATCTCCCGCACGGCGACGGACCTGGCCCGGGTCTCCGAGGGCCTGCGCCAGGCTGTCATCCAATTCCAGGTCTGAGCAGCCAGCCACCTGTCAACAGGTGGCTTGGCAGTCGTTATGTTGTGTGATAAATTACGACCATCCCGGCCCTGAACCCACCGGCGAGGTCCCCCATGGCAGAGAAGCGAGCCCGATCCCCCTACGGCATCCAGTCCCTTTCCCAGGCGATCGGGATCCTGCTGCTCCTCCACCGTCATCCTGAGGGGCTCTCCTCCCAGGAACTGGCCGCCCTGCAGGGGCTCCCCCCCGAAACGGCGACCCAGATCGCCCACGCGCTCAAATCCGCAGGCATGCTCCAGGGGGATGACCTCTTCGGCTACCAGCTCGGCCCCTCGCTCCTGAAGATGGCCATGGCGGTACGACCCCAGGATCTGCTCCAGACCGCCAGGCCACTCCTGCACCAGCTCACGGCGGCCACCGGTGAGACCGCCAGCCTGGTCGCCCTCGTCCAGGGCCGCCCCATGGTCATGGAGGTCTCCCGAGGAGCCTCCCTCCTCCAGGCCGTCCCCCTCGTGGGCAGCCCGGTCCCCTTCCACGGGACCTCGGCAGGCAAGGCCCTGCTGGCCGCCCTGCCCGAGGACGAGCTGAGCGCCCTTCGAGAGGAGGGCCCCGGCCTGCTGTACCCCTGGACCGGACGGACCCGCTGCGACTGGCCGGGACTGGATGCCGAGTTGGATTTCGTGCGGGAGTCGGGCATCGCCTATGACCACGGCGAGTATCTGGAGGGCATCTCCTCCATCGCCACCCTGATGCCCATGCCCGGCCCGACCCTGACGGCCATGACGGTGACCGTCCCCAGCAGCCGCTTCCACCAGGTGGAGGATCTGGTGGTCTCCACCCTCCGGGAGTGCCGCGCCAATCTGGTCAAACGCTGGGAGACTCCGCATGGCCTGGGACCTTCCCTCCAGGAGGGACTCGCAGCCCTGGGCGCCTGAGTCGTCGCCCCGAAGGGCGCGTGCAGGCGTGTGCAGGGCCCGCAGGGGACGTTATCCTGAACACTCCAAACCGATCCCCGAGAGGTTCCCATGTCCATCAGCGCCGCCCGCGAATACCTGTCCTCCCCCTGGCTTGAGGCTGAGCTGAGGAGCGAGCTGGAGACCCTGGTGAGCGACGCGGATCGCGGTGAGGAGGCGGCCCTGGCCGAGCTGGCGGACCGCTTCGCCGAACCCCTGGCCTTCGGCACCGGCGGTCTGCGCGGGATCATGGGCGCGGGCCTGCGCCGCATGAACCAGCCCAATGTGCGCCGGGCCACCCTGGCCCTGGCGGAGGTCACCCGGCGCCGCGCCCCCGGAGGCAAGGTGGCGGTGGTGGGTTACGACACCCGGATCAACTCAGAGGTCTTCGGCCTGGAGGCCGCCCGGGTGCTGGCGGCGGCGGGCTACACCGTCTATCTGGGCAACCGCCCCATGCCCACCCCCTTCCTCTGTTTCGCCATGCGCCGCCTGAAGAGCGCCTGCGGCGTCATCGTCACCGCCTCCCACAACCCCAAGGCCTACAACGGCTACAAAGCCTATGACGACCGGGGCGGCCAGGTGGTCACGCCCTGGGACGCCGAAGTCGAGTCGGCCATGGGCGCCCTCCCCCTGGTGCCCCAGCCCCCCAGCCCCGAGGTCGACGAGCGGATCCTGCCCTTCCCCAAGGAGCTGGAAGAGGCCTTCATCCAGATGGCGGTGGCCTCCCTGGCCCGCCCCAAGGTCTTCACCCCCGCCAGGATCCTCTTCACCCCCTTCCATGGCACCGGCATCGCTTTCGTGCCTGAGATCTTCCAGCGGGCCGGGCTCCCCCTGCACATCTGCGGACCCCAGGCCGTCCAGGACGGCACTTTCCCCACCGCCCCCAGGCCCAACCCCGAAGAGATGGGCGCCTTCAAGGTGACCATCGAGGAGGCTGAGAAGCTGGGTGTGGACGCCATCCTGGCCAACGACCCCGACGCAGACCGCCTCGGCGTGGTCCTCAAGCACGAGGGGCAGTGGATCCAGATGACCGGCAATGACATGGCGGGCCTGACCCTGGACTACCTAGCCAGGGAGAAGGGGGTCAAGGGCGCCGTGGTGACCACGGTGGTGACCTCCGACTTCCTCTCGAAGGTGGGCGCCCTCCACGGCATCCCCACGGTTTGGACCCTCACAGGTTTCAAGAACATCGCCGTCTGCATGAACCGCCTGGAGGAGGTCGGCGAGAAATACGCCTTCGGAGCCGAGGAGAGCATCGGCATGTGCCTCTCCGCAGACCTGCGCGACAAGGACGGCGTCTCCGCGGCTCTCCTGGTGGCAGAGCTCATCGGTCACTACAAGGCCCAGGGCATGAACCTCGTGCAGGCGGTGGAGGCCCTCCAGGCCAAGGTGGGCCGCTTCCGCAACCGCCTGGTCAACCTGGAGGATCCCAAGCCCGGCGGCGCCCAGCGCTTCGCCGCCGCCATGGCCCGCATCCGGGAGGCGGGGCTCACCCGTTTCGCAGGTGAACCGGTGGTGAGCTGGGAAGACTTCCAGACCGGCGAGTGGCACAAGGCCGATGGCAGCGTGGTGCCCATCCAGGACCGCCCGGAGCGCCCGGATGTGGCCCTGGAGATGGAGCGGAGCAACGTCCTCAAGTTCCGCCTGGCGTCGGGGGCCTTCGCGGCCTTCCGTCCCAGCGGCACCGAGCCCAAGCTCAAGGTCTATCTCCAGAGCTGCACCGGTTCGGCGCTGCTCGACAGCATGGAAGCCGAGGCCAGGACCCTCCTGGGGCTGTGAACCAGGGCTGCACCTACACCGAGCAGATCCACCCCCGCTGGCAGGGTCGGCCGCTCCAGGACTATCTGAGCGGCCGCTATGAGCACACCCCCGAAGGGGAGTGGCGCAGTCGCATCGAGCAAGGCCTGGTCCAGCTCGACGGCAAGCCCGCCCTGCCGGAGGCCCCCCTGCGCCAGGGCCAGGTTCTGACCTGGCACCGCCCCCCCTGGGAGGAGCCGGAGGCCCCCCTGGACTGGGGGCTCCTGTATGAGGATGAACGGGTGCTGGCCGTCTCCAAGCCCTCGGGGCTCCCCACCCTGCCCGGGGCGGGTTTCCTGGAGCACACCCTCCTCCACCAGGTGCGCCTGACCCACCCGGAGGCCAGCCCGGTCCACCGTCTGGGAAGGGGCACCTCCGGGCTCGTCCTCTTCGCCCGCAGCGTCGCCTCCCGGGATCTCCTCTGCAGCACCCTGCGGGACCGGGCGGTGGTGAAGCTCTACCGCGCCCTGATCAGCGGCTGCCCCCGGGAGGACAGACGGACCCTGGACACACCCATCGGCCCCCTGCCCCACCCGACCCTGGGCACCCTCCACGGTCCCAGCCCCCAGGGAAAGCCCGCCCTCAGCCATGTCCGGGTCCTGGAGCGCCGGGCGGAAGGCACCCTGGTGGAGGTCCGTATCGAAACCGGGCGCCCCCACCAGATCCGCATCCACATGGCGACCTGGGGCCATCCCCTCCTGGGTGATCCCCTGTACGGCCCCGGCGGGAGCTTCCTCCCGGGCGCCGTCCCAGGGGACCTGGGCTACCTGCTCCATGCCTGGCGTCTGAGCCTGCCGGCCCTCGGCCTGGAGCTGGAGTCCCCGCCGCCGGAGCCCCTGGCGGACCGGGGTGCGCATCCATACCCCTGATCGGCTCGAGCAACCCAGTCCCTCAGCCTCACGCCCGTTCAAAAAACCAGGGGGGCCCAGCCCCCCCAACCTAGCCATGCTGTTCCCTGCCCGGGCAGGCTGCTCCCTAGCGGGCCTTGAGCAGGGCCAGGGCCACCGCTTCCGATGAGGCCGGGTTCTGGCCAGTAATGAGCTTATCATCAATCAAAACATAGGGGGCCCAGTCTGGTCCTCTGTGATAGTCCCCGCCCTTGGCCTTGAGCATGTCCTCGACCAGGAAGGGGACGACCTCCGTCAGGCCCACGGCGGCTTCCTCAGTGTTGGTGAAGCCGGTGACTTGGTGCCCCTGCACCAGGGGGGAGCCGTCCGGCTTCCGGGTGTGACGGAAGACCCCAGGCGCGTGGCATACGGCAGCAACCGGCTTCCCGGCCCCATAGAAGGCCTCGATCAGGGCGATGGTCTTGGCATCTTCGGCCAGATCCCAGAGGGGTCCGTGCCCCCCGGGAAAGAAGACCGCATCGAAGTCCTTCTCCTGAAGGCCTTCAAGTCGCAAGGTGCTGGCCAGGAGGCCCTGGGCCTCGGGATCGCCCGCGAAGCGGAGGGTCGCGGGCGTCTGGGCACTTGGGTCCTCGCTCTTGGGGTCAAGGGGCGGCTGCCCTCCCCGGGGTGACGCGAGGGTGATCTGGGCTCCGGCGTCCCTGAACGCGTAGTAGGGGGCGGCAAACTCCTCCAGCCAGAAGCCAGTTTGATGGCCGGTGTCTCCCAGACGATCATGGGACGTGAGTACGATCAGAACCTTCATGGACACCCTCTTGGGAAATGAGCTGCACGAATAGCTGCCTGAGTTTCGATGCAGCGCGGACAGGAACGTTACCCATGCCACCCCTGCGACTCCACAGCAAGGTCCAGGTCGGAATGGAGAGCCGTGAACCCCGGTCTACCCCACCGGCACAGGGGCGTCGCCACAGCCTCAGCCCGGTAGCCCCCTGACAGGCACCTCACTTGCCGCTGCGCACCAGACGCACGGCGCCCCTCTTATGGGGGAAGGCATAGCCGCTGCGGCCGTCCTTGAAGTGGACTCCCCAGGCCCCTGCAGCATCCTTGGGGTAAGGGGTACTGGACCAGTACCACCAGGTGCCATCGAGTCCGACATCGGGAAAGACCTTCCGGTTGAAGAGCTCCTGACCTCCTGCGGTGTTGACCAGGGTCTCCAGTTCCTCCTTGGTGGGCAGGCGCCAGCCATCCCTGCCCGCCTCCAGGGCGGAGGCCCAGTTCAGGGTCTCGGCCCGGCCGAGGGAACCCTTGCCCTTGACCCAGTGGCGTCCGTAGGTGCACCGCTGCCAGACCAGTCCGGTCTCCTTGTCCCGGACCTCACTTCCGTCGATCACATAGCGGGCATCCGGCACAGGGTTCGGTCCGGGCTGGGCCCCCGGGGGAGAGACCGGATGTTGGGCGTTGGCACCCGCAGCACCGAAGGTCACCAGACCCAGGGTCAGCATCGTCCTTCTGAAGAGCCTGCTGCTCATGTTCGTCTCCTTGCGCTCCATGAGGCGCACTAGCGGGTCCAGGCTTCGAGATCAGCCTCGGAGATGTCCACACCGAGGAAGAGCTTGTGGAAGTCCCGGAGCTCCTGCTTGAGGTCGATCCGGCAGGCCCTTGGGTAGAGATGGACCGCCAGCCAGGGGATGCCGATGAGCCGGGTGACCGCAGGGGGCCGGTCGAACCAGGCGAAGGGGGTGCGGGGGGAGACCAGGATCCGGTGCTTGGCCACGGCATCGATCTTCTGCCAGCGGGGATCGGCATAAGCCATCTCGGCGAACTTGGCGTCCTGGGTCAGGATGACCTGGGGATTGTAGGCCAGAACCTGTTCGAACCTCAGCTTCTCCATACCCATGTGGTTCTGCTGCAGGCACTCATGGACTAACTTGGCCCCGGCCCGCCTGATGGCATCGGCGTGGAGGGACTCGTCGCACTCGGTGGCCAGGCCATCGGCGGACTCCGCATAGTAGACGCGCACCCGCTCGGCCTCAGGAATCGAAGCCACAGCCCTGTCCACCTCCGCCAGGGTCCTGCGGGCGTGGTCGGCCATGGCCTTGCCCCGCTCCGGGTGGCCCACGAGGTTGGAGAGCCACTGGATGGCCGCGGGGTAGTTGTCGATCTCGTCGAGGTCCACGTAGACCACCGGGATCCCCGCATTCTCGAAGCGCTGGGCCCCAGCGTGGTCCGTCCTGGCGTTGCCCTTCATCAGCACGAAGTCGGGCTTGAGGGCCGCCATGGCCTCCAGACTGGGCCCCCGCTGACCGGGCTCGGCCTTGGGCATGGGTATCCGGCCAGCGTCGGGACGGATGTAGCGGGAGGAGCCGTCCGGCGCGCCCATGGGCCCTCCGATCAGCATCTCGGGCGCCACCACATAAGTGAGGACATTCGTGTAGGGCGAGCCTGCATAGATGCGGGTGATGGTGTCCGGAAGGGTGACCTTGCGGCCGGCCATGTCGATGACGTCACGGGCCTGGGCGGAACCTCCCGCCGCCAGAACGGCACAGAGGAGAGCCAGGAGCCGGAGTGGACTGGGATTGGACATGAAGCCTCCAGAAGGGGAGTGGGCCGGCCTCCGGGAGATAGGGGGGTGCGGAGGCCGGGCCGGTGGGATCCGGTCTGCCTCATCGTAATATAATTTAATATACAACCAAAATACAAAGAGCCCTGCTCGGGCGCATGTGCGTGGTTGCCAAGCCCGGGGAATACCCCTCAAAATGAGGGTTTGCCTTCGGGCGCCCTGCCCAGAAAGACCCATGAGCCACCTCCGTCTAGAGCTGAAGGGAATCAGCAAGCAGTACCCAGCCGTCAAAGCCAATGACGGGGTCTGCCTCCGGGTGAAGCCCGGGGAGATCCACGCCGTCCTGGGCGAAAACGGCGCGGGGAAGTCCACCCTGATGAAGATCATCTACGGGGCCGTCCGTCCCGACGAGGGCGAGCTCCTCTGGAACGGGCAGCCGGTCCACATCCGCAACCCCCACGAGGCCAGAAGCCTGGGCATCGCCATGGTGTTCCAGCACTTCTCGCTCTTCGACACCCTCACGGCCGCCGAGAACGTCTGGCTGGGCCTGGACAAGTCCATGCCCCTGCCCCAGGTCACCCAGCGGATCCGGGAGGTGGCCGAGAGCTATGGGCTGGAGGTGGACCCGCTGCGCCCGGTGCATACCCTCTCGGTGGGCGAGCGACAGCGGGTGGAGATCGTCCGGGCCCTCCTGGCCGAGCCCCAGCTCCTCATTCTGGACGAACCCACCTCGGTGCTCACCCCTCAGGCCATCGAGAAGCTCTTCACCACCCTGAATCAGCTCTCCGCCGAGGGCTGCTCCATCCTCTACATCAGCCACAAGCTGGACGAAATTCGCACCCTCTGCCATCACTGCACCGTGCTGCAGGGCGGCAGGGTCACCGGCGAGGTGGACCCCACCCAGGAGACCAACGCCAGCCTCTCCCGGCTGATGATCGGGGCCGAGCCCCCCCAGCTCCAGCACCGGGAGGCGCATCTCGGCGAGGTGGCCCTGGCCATCGAAGGCCTGGACCTGCCCAAGTCCGACCCCTACGGCACCGCCCTGAAGCGCATCGGCCTGGAGCTGCGGGCGGGTGAGGTGGTGGGCGTGGCCGGGGTCTCCGGCAATGGTCAGAATGAGCTGATGGCGGCTCTCTCGGGAGAGGACCCCCGGGCTCCCAGAGGCTCCATCAAGCTCTTCGGCCGGGACATCGCCCAGTCCGGACCCGAGCCCCGGCGGCGCCAGGGCCTGCACTTCGTCCCCGAGGAGCGACTTGGCCGAGGCGCCGTCCCCGGCCTGTCCCTGGCGGAGAACACGCTCCTCACCCGATGCGAGAGCGTCTCCCGCACCGGCTGGGTCCACAAGAGCGCCTGCCGGAACCTCGCTCAGGAGTTGATCCGCCGCTTCAACGTCGCAGCCGGAGGACAGCACTCCCTGGCCCGCAGCCTCTCGGGGGGCAACCTCCAGAAGTTCATCGTGGGCCGGGAGATTGACGCCGCCCCGCGGGTCCTCATCCTCTCCCAGCCCACCTGGGGCGTGGACGTGGGGGCCGCCGCCACCATCCGCAGTGAGATCCTTGAACTCCGGGATGCGGGCTGCGCGGTCCTGGTGGTGAGCGAAGACCTGGACGAGCTCTTCGAGGTGAGCGACCGATTGGTGGTCATGGCCCAGGGAGAGCTCTCCCCCAGCGTGAATGCCAGGACGGCCACCCTCGAGCAGATCGGCGAATGGATGAGCGGGCTCTGGCCCCGGGAGGAGGCCCATGTTCAAGCTTGAGCAGAGGTCCCAGCCCTCGCGCTTCATGGCCTTCGGCTCACCGGTACTGGCCCTGATCATCACCCTGCTCATCGGTGTGGGGCTCTTCCTCTGGCTAGGCAAAGACCCGGTCCAGGGGCTCTCCATGTTCTTCTACGAGCCCCTCAAGAACGCCCGGGCCCTTTCGGAGCTGACGGTCAAGGCCGTGCCGCTCCTGCTCATCGCCCTGGGCCTGGCGGTCTGCTTCCGCTCCAACATCTGGAACATCGGCGCCGAAGGCCAGTTCCTCCTGGGCGCCGTGGCGGGCAGTTGGGTGGCCATGCAGGCCGGACCCGGCACCGGGCGCGGCATTCTGGTCCTCATCCTCCTGGCAGGCATCCTGGGGGGCATGGTCTGGGCGGGCATCGTCGCCCTGCTGCGGGACCGCTTCAACGCCAATGAGATCCTGGTAAGCCTGATGCTGGTCTATGTCGGACAGCAGCTCCTGGGCTACCTCGTCTACGGCCCGTGGAAGGACCCTAACGGGTACAACTTTCCCCAGACCATCACCTTCCTGAAGGTGACCCAGATCCCGCGCCTGGTACAGGGCTACCGCGCCAACTATGGGGTTGTCATCGCTCTGCTGGCGGTAGCAGCCTTCTGGGTCTTCCTCTTCCGCACCTATAGGGGCTTCCAGCTCCAGGTGGGCGGACTGGCCCCCCTCGCGGCCCGGTACGCCGGCTTCTCTTCCCGCGCTGCCCTCTGGACCGCCCTCCTGGCCTCGGGCGGCATGGCGGGCCTGGCGGGAGCCCTTGAGGCCACGGGTCCCATGGGACAGCTCACCCCCTACCTCTCCGTGGGCTACGGTTTCGCAGCCATCATCGTGGCCTTCGTGGGTCGCCTGCACCCCCTGGGCATCGTCTTCTCCAGCCTCCTCATGAGCCTGTTCTACATCGGCGGTGAGCTGGCCCAGTCGCGCCTCGGGCTGCCCAAGGCCATGACCAGTGTCTTCCAGGGCCTGCTCCTCTTCAGCCTCCTGGGTTGCGACACCCTGATCCAATACCGTCTGCGCTGGACCGGCTTCCGGGGCCTGCGCGGAAAGCGCAAGGAGTCCTGATGGAATCCTGGGCCCTGCAGCTGGCCGCCACCCTCAATGCCGGCACCATCCTCGCTCTGGCGGCCCTGGGGCTGCTCATCAACGAACGTTCAGGCATCGTCAATCTCGGGGCGGAAGGCATCATGCTGGTCTCCGCCCTCGCGGGCTTCGCTGCCGGGGTCCACACCCACAGCGACCTGCTCGGTTTCGTCGCCGGGGCCCTGGCGGGTGCCGTCCTCTCCTGCATCCTGGGCTACCTGGTGATCTGGCTCAACGCCAACCAGTACGCCACCGGGCTGGCCCTGTCCCTCTTCGGAGCAGGCTTCTCGGCCTTCGCCGGCATCCCCTACACCCAGGCCCAGCTGCCCGCCAGGGTGAGCTACGCCATCCCGGGACTCTCCAAGATCCCCTTTCTGGGCCCCGCCCTCTTCTGCCAGCACCCCATGGTCTACATCACCATCGCCCTGGCCGCCCTTTGTTCCTGGTTCCTCTACCGAAGCAGAAAGGGCCTGGTGCTCAGGGCCATCGGCGAGAACCCCGAGTCCGCCCACGCCCTGGGCTTCCCCGTGCGGCGGATCCGCCTGGGGGCCGTGGCCGTGGGTGGCGCCCTCTGCGGCCTGGCGGGTGCCTACCTCTCCCTGGTCTACACCCCCCTCTGGGTGGAGGGCATGGTCTCCGGCAAGGGCTGGATCGCCTTGGCCCTCACCACCTTCGCCACCTGGCGCCCCTGGCGCATCCTGCTGGGGGCTTACATCTTCGGTGGCGTGACCATGCTCCAGTTCTATCTCCAGGGACAGGGCGTGCAGATCGCCAGCCAGCTGCTGACCATGCTGCCCTACCTGGCCACCATCGCTGTCCTGGTGCTGATCTCCCGCAACCCCGCCTGGATCCGGGCCAACATGCCCGGCTCCCTGGGCAAGCCCTTCTACCCAGAGGGCTGAGGCGGAAAAAGACCCGGGGGCCGGATCGATGGGATATCGATCCGGCCCCCCTTCGTTCAGGCGGGAAGGGTCAGCTGCGGGCAGCAGCGGTGTGGATGAGGGTGCCCACGTGCTCACCGCGGAGGGCGGAGATGAGGCGCCCGGGGACGAGACCGTTCACGACCTGCACGCGCTCGATGTGGCGGGCCGTGGCCATGACATCCAGGAGGGCGCCGTCGAAGGGCAGCGTCCCCTCGGCCCGGGCCAGATCGGTGTAGCTCGTCTCGGTGATGAGCTTGGCCTTGGCACCGTCAGGACCATTGGGATCGGTGTCGTAGACCCCGTCCACATCCTCCACGATGGTGAGCCCCGCTGCACCCAGGGCGTCGGCCACCAGGAAGGCCCCGGCATCGGCCCGGTGGATGGGGATGCGGGCATGCGGGAACTCATGGTGGTTGTAGGGTGGGAAGGCGCTGGCCACCACGGCCCGGGCTGCGGCAAGGTGGATGGCGAGCTGGCCGGAGACCGTAGGGTGCTCGACATAGGAAACGCCCTCCACCGCCAGGAGCGAGGCGAGGATGTGGCCGTTCTGCCCGGCCTCGTTGGAGGCCAGGGGGGCGAGGGAGCCCACGGGGAGTCCCAAATCCAGGGCCACGCTGAAGAGGTGGCGGGCCCGGATCCCCGCGCCGGTCAGGATCAGGAGGCGGTGCTCCGGAAGCACTTTGCGGATCTCGTCGACAATGGGGAGGATGGCCTCGGCCCCGCGGTCCATGATGGAACGGCCCCCGATCTTCACCACCTGGAGCCAGGGGAGGAGGCGGCGTGGACGGTTGCCCGCCACCGGATTCGTCAGGGAGGGATCGAGGAGGGTCTGGGTGGCCAGAGCGGAGGTGACGTGCTTGATGGTGCTCTCGGTCATGATGGGTCTCCTCAGTCCGCAGTGATGATGGTGCCGACGTGCTCACCGGCAAGGGCGCGGGTCAGGTTGCCGGGGACCAGACCGTTCACGATCTGGACCTGCCGCACATTGCGGGCCGCCTTGAGCAGATCCAGGACCGGGAACTCGAGGATGGAGTCCTGGAGCCCCTTGGCCTTCATCTCGTCCACAGAGATCCTGGGGATGAAGGTGGCGTTCTTGGAGGTCTTGGGGTTGGCCGTGTAGAGGCCATTCTCATCCTTCACATAGATCATGGCCTTGCAGCCGAACTGCTCGGCGGTGAGGAAGCACCCGGCATCCGTGCGGTAGGGGGGGATGACCCCCTGGGCGGCGGGACGGACCCAGAGGCCGAAGGGCGGCATGCCGCTGAAGACCACCGCATTCACCTGTGCAAGGAAGAGGGGGACCGCCGACAGACCGGCGTCATCCACGTAGGAGATGCCGTACTTGGCCAAGAGCTGGCCCAGCATGGTCGCGTTCTGGCCAGCCACCGAGGCCCCCAGCTGGGCGAGGATGCCCGCAGGAAGGTTGAGCCCGGCGGCAATGGAGTAGAGGTGGCGGGCCCGGGTGCCGGCTCCGGTGCCGATGAGCATCTTGTGCTGCGTGCGGGCAGCGACGATCTCCTCCATCAGGGGATAGACCGCAGCGCGGCCGCGGTCGATGAAGCTCTGACCGCCGATCTTCACCACGGTGGCGTCAGGCAGGATCCGGTAGGATTCCGAGGCCTCCGCCATCTGCTGCAGCTGGGCATCGCTCAGCGGTCGCTGCATGAGGAGCTTTTCGAGCTCCGTTGTCGTGCCGGCCATATGCACTCCTTTCTGAGGTTGAGCTTTGGATGTCATTTCACGGGACGGCGGAAGGGGCAGGAAGGCACACCGCACTCGGCCCGGGAGCGAGAAAAACTGAAAGAGATTCAGATACCCCTTGCCGACCCAGGGAATCTTAAGTCTCCGGCTTCAGACCAACAATGCGTAACTTCTTTATTATCTTTTGAATAAATACAATTATTAAAAATAGACAACTTAAACACATAAGAATTTCCAACCCGGAGCCGCCCACCCCGCCCAGCCCCCAGATGCCACAGGAAGCCCATCCCATTTTCAACAATCAAGCACAATATTTGTAATACTTAACAACAATGTTACTTATAAATCCACGTATACTCCGAGGCATAGCGCCCCTATCCCATCGACCACCGACATATCCAGAATGAATATCGAGGGCCCCAAGGCGGGACATCAGGGGTCCGGACCCTGTCCACCCCAGGGCATCCTGGGCTTCGCGCGCGCCCTGCCGGTGGCGGACAGGCTCCGGCAGGGTGCAGGAAGGAGGTCCTCCCCAGTCAGGGCATCTCGTCGACCGGAGCGGAGCTGTTCTCTTCCGCCCCAGCCGGGGGCGGCATCTGCGGGGTTCCGGGGTCACTCTGGGGAGCTTCCGACCCCGCAGGGGCTTCGCAAGGCGAGGTGCCCTTCACGAAGACTTCCTGCAGGCCCTCGCTCACCCCCTCGGGCACGGGGATCCCCGTGGCCGGGTCCACCAGACAGCTCACCACGCCCTCGGGGCGCACAAAGTCCCCGGAGGGCCTGTGTCGCAGGGCCTGCTTCATGAAGGAGGCCCAGATGGGGGCGGCGGCAGCTCCCCCGGTGAAGCCACGGCCCATGGAGCGGGGCCGGTCCGCCCCGACCCAGACCCCGGTCACCAAGCTGGGGGTGTAGCCCACGAACCAGGCATCCACGTAGTTGTCTGTGGTGCCGGTCTTGCCCGCCGAAGGGTGAATGGCGGCAAAGCCCTTTAGTCCCCGGGCCGTGCCCACCTTGAGGACATCCGTGAGCATCTCCGTGGTCACGTAGGCCACCTCCGGGGAGCAGACCGGGGCCTGGACCGGGGCGTTCTCGGTCCAGGTGCCCTGGCGCAGATCATGGATGCGCAGGATGGTCCGGGCCTCGGAGCGGATGCCCCCGGCAGCCAGAGGGGTGTAGGCATCCACCAGGTCCTCGACGGTGACATCCTCGGTCCCCAGGGCCAGGGAGAGCCCCTTGTCGGCGTGGAGATGGAGCCCAGCCCGCTCGGCGAAGTCCACCAGGGTCGGCACGCCGATCTCATCCAGAACCTTGATGGCGATGACATTGTCCGAGTGGGCCAGGGCGGTCCTCAGGGTCACTTCGCCCAGGTGCTCCCCGGCGTAGTTCTGGGGCTTCCAGACCTTGCCCTCGCCCCGCTCATAGGCCACGGGCTCGTCGTCCTTCACTGTGGCGGCTGTGAGCCCCTTCTCCAGGGCCGCGGCATAGATGAGAGGCTTGATGGCCGACCCGGACTGGCGCCGGGAGACGAAAGCGCGGTTCAGGCCATCCTGATTGCCGACGGCGTCCCCCACCGCTGCCAGGACATCACCATTGCCCGGATCCAAACAGACCAGGGCCCCCTGCAGATTGGGCGCGAGGCGCTTCACCCCGGCCCGCAACGCCGACTCGGCCTCTTTCTGGATATCCAGGTCGATGGTCGTGACCACATCGATTCCCCCGGTCTCCAGAATGTCGGCGCCATAGCGGGCGGCCAGTTCCCTGCGGACCTCCGCCATCACCTGGGGGGCGTGCTCACCCGGACGGTTGGTCCAGGTGCGGCAGAGGGCCAGGGCCCTGTCATGGCTGATGAGCTTGAGGTCTTCCATGCGGCCCAGGACCACGTTCCTGCGCCCCGCCACATCGGCGGCCTGGCCGAAGGGGTTGTAGCGGGAGGGATTCTTGGGCACCCCGGCCAGGAGGACACACTCCCCCTCCGTCAGGGCCTCGGGGTTCTTGTCGAAGTAGTAGCGCGCCGCCTGAGCGATGCCCCAGACGCCGTTGCCGAAGTAGATCTCATTGAGATACATCTCCAGGATCTGGGCCTTGGAGTAGCGCTTCTCCAGCTCCATGGCCAGGTTGGCCTCCTTGAGCTTGCGGTCCAGGGTGCGATCGGCGTTGAGGTAGCGGTTCTTGACCAGCTGCTGGGTGATGGTCGAGCCCCCCTGCACCATCTTGCCCTTCACCACATCCGTCAGCACCGCCCGGGCGAGGCCCTTGTAGTCTAATCCCCCGTGTTCGTAGAAGCGGGCGTCCTCCACCGCCACCACCGCCTGCTGGAGGAAGGGCGGGATGCGGTCCAGGCTCACCCAGTACCGCTTCTTGGGAAGGATACGCCCCACCCAGCGCCCCTGGCGGTCCATGACATGGAGCGAGCCCTGGTTCCTGGGCAGGGGCGGATAGGTGGCCATGGGCTCCTGGGCCCCCAGGCCCGCTCCCAGGAGGAGGGTGAGAAGGGTGAGGCGGGGGAGACTGCGTCCGGGCATGTCCCCATTCTAGAACGTGTCTTCAAACCCGCGTATGCCGGGATGGGAGCTCCGCGCCCTTCAGACAGGAAAAGGGGAACCGAGGGTGCAGGGTCCACCACTGCGGAGCTTGACGCACGATGCCGCCCCAGCCCGGACAAGCGAGTCCAGGCGCACGCCCTTGAAGCCCATAGTTGTTATTGATATTAAGAATAGGCTTCGCAAGCCCCGTGAAAGTGCTGTCCTGAATGGGTGACACCCGGGGGGCAGCGGATCATAATCCTGGGGAAACCTCATAACTCTACCCATCCCGGAGCCCCCCATGACCTCAACCCGTACGAGCCTGCTCCTCAAGCTGGCCGCCTGCGCCGCCGTGGTTGCCACAGCCTTCGTGGCCTGCGACAAGAAGAAGGACGCCCCTGCCGAGGCCCCCAAGGCGAAAGCCTTCAAGGTGGCCTTCACCTACATCGGCCCCGTGGGCGACGGGGGCTGGACCTTCGCCCACGACAACGCCCGCAAGGAGCTGGAGAAGCACTTCGGTGACAAGATCCAGACCACCTTCGTGGAGAAGGTCCCCGAAGGGGCCGATGCCGAGCGTGTCTTCCGCGATCTGGCCGCCCAGGGCAACCAGGTGATCTTCGGCACCTCCTTCGGCTACATGGAGCCCATGCTCAAGGCCGCCGCCGACCTCAAGGACGTGAAGTTCGAGCACGCCACCGGCTACAAGACCACCGAAAACCTCCGCACCTATGACAGCCGCACCTACGAGGGTGCCTACATGGCCGGTGTCCTGGCCGGTGGCATGACCAAGAGCAATGTGCTGGGCGTGGTGGGCTCCGTGCCCATCCCCGAGGTCATCCGCAACATCAACTCCTTCACCATGGGCGCCCAGAGCGTGAATCCCAAGATCAAGACCAAGGTGGTCTGGGTCAACGCCTGGTTCGATCCCCCGAAGGAGACCGAAGCCGCCCAGGCCCTGATCAACCAGGGTGTGGATGTGCTCATGCAGAACACCGACTCCAGCGCCGTGCTCCAGACCGCCGAGAAGGCTGGCAAGTACGGCATCGGCTGGGACTCCGACATGCACGCCTACGGCCCCAAGGCCTGCCTCGCCTCCTCCATCTGCAACTGGGCCCCCTACTACATCAAGGCCACCCAGGATGCCATGGACGGGAAGTGGACTACCGGTAAGGCCTGGTGGGGCGTGAAGGAGGGTGCCATCGACCTGGTGTCCATCGCCGATGTGGTCCCTGCTGAGCTCAAGGGCAAGGTGGCCAAGGTCAAGGGCGGCCTGAAGGACGGCTCCTTCGTGATCTGGAAGGGCCCCATCACCGACAACAGCGGCAAGGTGGTCCTGCCCGCCGGCAAGGTGGCGGATGACGAGTGGCTCGGCGGCATCAAGTTCTTCGTGAAGGGCGTCGAAGGCAAGGTCCCCGGCGTCTAGACCGGATCATGGAAGGCAAGAGGCGGCATGGGAGTCCAAACCCATGCCGCTTCTCATCGTACCCGCTCCCTCTTCCACCTCTGGCAGCCGTGCAGACTCCAACCTGATGATCAACCGGACTCAGCCTCGACCACAGAGATCGGGATTCCTCCACCGGGGTGAATCGCTGTGGCCGGGACAAAAGCAGGGGCTACGGATGGGCGAACATTCCCGCAGATGACAGCCCGGGATGTGCACGATTTGGAGGCGATCGGCGAGCCGACCGCGTCCAGTGGGGGAGGGGCTCATCCAGCCGGCTTGATGCACCTCGGAACGCGAGGCACACTGGGGCATGCACGCACCCATCGCCTTTGACTCCATCCCCAAATCAGCCCTACCTGGCCTTCTGAAGGCCATGCCCAAGGCCGAGCTTCACCTTCACATCGAAGGCTCCCTTGAGCCTGAGCTGATCTTTGAATTGGCGAAGCGCAACCGCGTCTCCCTGCCCTACCCCAGTGTGGAGGCGCTATGGGCCGCCTACGCCTTCACGGACCTGCAGAGCTTCCTGGACATCTACTACGCCGGCGCCAGCGTCCTGCTCCAGGAGCAGGACTTCCACGACATGGCCTGGGCCTACCTGCAGCGTGCCGCCGACGACGGCGTGGTCCGCTGCGAGCTCTTCTTCGATCCCCAGACCCACACGGCACGTGGCGTGGCCATGGCCACGGTGGTCCACGGCCTGGCTTCGGCCCTGGCGCGCGCCCGGCGCGAGCTCGGACTGAGCGCCGACCTGATCCTCTGCTTCCTACGCCACCTCAGCGAGGAGGAGGCCTTCAGCACCCTGGAGGAGGCCCTGCCCCACCGGGAGCACTTCATCGGGGTGGGCCTGGACAGCAGCGAGCTGGGGCACCCTCCCCAGAAGTTCCAGCGGGTCTTCGCCCGCTGCCGGGAGCTGGGGCTCCATGTGGTGGCCCATGCCGGCGAGGAGGGTCCAGCAGCTTACATCCGCGACAGCCTGGACCTCCTCGGGGTGGAGCGCATCGATCACGGCGTGCGCTGCCTGGAGGACCCGGCCCTGGTGGAGCGCCTGGTCCGGGAGCGCATCCCCCTCACCGTCTGCCCCTTCTCCAACGTGAAGCTGCGGGTCTTCGACCGCCTGGAAGACCACAACCTGGGCTCGCTTCTGCAGGCGGGCCTGGTGGCCACCGTCAACTCCGATGACCCGGCCTACTTCGGCGGCTACGTGCTCCAGAACTACCTGGACACCTTCGCCGCCCTGCCCGCCCTGGGCGCCCAGGAAGCCCACCTCCTGGCCCGCCACAGCCTGGAGGGCAGTTTCGCCCAGGCCCCGGAGAAAGCCCGTTGGGTCAGGCAGCTTGATGAGCTCTTCGCCCAGGCAGCCCGATCCTAGTCCTCAAGCAGCCCCCCTCTCCTGGGATGCGAAGCGGCTATGGCGAGCACCCCACTCGGGTCACGCACTTGGTCTTCATGCCCCCAATCGGCGGACAATCGGCTTGGCTTTGGACCGGAGCGCCATGCCCGGCCTACTCCGCCTTCATCTGCGAGGGTGAGCCCGTCAGCCAGAGCACGCTCAGCTTGACGGTGACGAACCTCCAGCCATGAGACGTACGACGGTAGGTGCAATCATACCATCCACCTCCATCCCAATGTTCAAACGGCGTTTCTCCGATATGGACCGCCTGAAGGTAGGACCGGGAGCGAGCCTCATCCCCCTCGACCACGATCTGGTGGTTGGTGCTGAGGTGATGAGTGCCGCTGTATTGCCCGAGCCCGTGGGGCATGAGCTCAACCATGCGCTCCCGAACCATCCGGAAGGTCTCTCCCGTCTTGGAAGTGGGCTCCGGGAGCTCCACATAGCCCCCCTCCACGAAGTTGTCTGCATAACCCTTGTAATCCTTGGCATCCAGACAGGAGGCGAAGCTGTAGAGAAGATCACTGATCTGCGCCCGATCCACGAGCCACTGCACCTGAGCCTGGATGGCCTCACTCATATCAACACTCCAATGAACCGTGCCCGATTCTGACACACCGATTGTCTCGACAGGTATTTTGATCCACCATGCCTGACATCCGGGAAATAAATGGTCCAGCCATAAACACGGGCTTCCAAGCCTGGTATTTCACCGCAAAGACGCAAAGGCCGCCAAGATCCACAAGGGAGCAGCTCCCTGCGGGTGGGCACCCTTGCTGGCCACGGACCCAGATCAACACGGGCAGTCAGCGACCCACCAGAGGCGCCCTGGAGAGGTTCAGACACCCCATGCCGGACAGCTGCAGGACTTTCATCGTTGGGCGATCGCGCCCAACCGTGCCCCCACCCCCCCTCCCCGTCCATATGGCCGGAGCCGAGCCAAGCCGCTTGTCAGCCCCCTTTCAACCGAATGGAGCCGAAAGTGGGACAGGCCGTCATTCGCCCAAAGAGTCATTAAAAACAACTATCATTATTACAAATATTTACACACATTTCTTAAATACGTCTATCATAAACCACGACACTCATCGTCAAGGCCCCTCACCAGCGGGACAGCGCACAGGGAAGCACTGCACGCTTCTGGTGCAGGATTGAAGGGGCTTCAGCTCTGGCAGAATCGAACACAGTCGCCGGGCGAGGCAGCTTGGCCCGCCCCCCCCTGACCCTGTTGAGGAGTCTTCATGAACCGTGAAATCGTCGTCCTGAGCGCTGTGCGCTCCGCCATCGGCACCTTCGGGGGTGCCCTCAAGGACATGGAGCCTGGAGAGCTGGGTGGCTTGGTGATCGCCGAGGCCATCCGCCGCTCTGGCGTGGACCCCTCGGAGATCCCCTACGCCGTGGTGGGCAATGTCGTCCCCACGGATACCCGCTTCCCCTACGTGGCCCGCACAGCGGCCATTAAGGGTGGTATGTCCATGGAATCCACCGCCATGAGCGTCAACCGCCTCTGCGCCTCCGGCCTGCAGGCCATCGCCACTGCGGCCAATGCCATCCGCTGCGGCGAGGCGGACTTCGCCGTGGGCGGCGGGGTCGAGGTCATGAGCAGGGGTGGCTACCTGACCCCCACCACCCGCTGGGGCGCCCGCATGGGCAACGTAGAGCTCACCGACATGATGGTGGCCACCCTGACGGACCCCTTCGGCGCCGGGCACATGGGCGTGACCGCCGAGAACATCGCCGCCAAATGGGGCATCACCCGTGAGGAACAGGACGCCGTGGCCCTGGAATCCCAGGTCCGCGCGGCCCGGGCCATCGCCGAGGGGCGCTTCAAGTCCCAGATCCTCCCCATCACCCTCAAGGGGCGCAAGGGCGAGGTGGTCTTCGACACCGACGAGCACCCCAAGAGCACCTCTCTCGAGGCCCTGGCCAGGATGAAGCCCGCCTTCAAGAAGGAAGGCAGTGTCACCGCGGGCAACGCCTCGGGCATCAACGACGGGGCCGCCTTCTTCGTTCTGGCCGATGCCGCTGCCGCCCAGGCCAAGGGGCTGAAACCCATGGCCCGCCTGGTGGCCCATGCCGTGGCCGGCGTCTCCCATGACGTCATGGGCGAGGGCCCCATCCCCGCCACCCAGCTGGCCCTGCAGCGCGCCGGGCTCAGCGTGGACCAGATGGATGTCGTCGAGTCCAATGAGGCCTTCGCCGCCCAGGCCATCGCCGTCTCCCGCGGGCTTGGCCTGGACCCCCTGAAGACCAACCCCAACGGCGGTGCCATCGCCCTGGGCCACCCCATCGGCTGCAGCGGCTCCTTCATCGCCACCAAGGCCCTCTACGAGCTGGAGCGCATCCAGGGCCGCTACGCCCTGGTGACCATGTGCATCGGTGGCGGCCAGGGCATCGCGGCGATCTTCGAGCGGCTCTGAGGGAGGGATCCACCACGAAGCAACCTCGCCGCACGGGCTGCTTCGTGGTGGGTCTTTCAGGGCCTGATCCCCAGGCTCTTCAGGAAGAGGGGGATGCAGGGGTTGTCATTGTCCCTGCGCCAGAGGGCCAAGGAGTCCACCCGGGCGTCCTCATCCACCAGGTCTACGAGATGGATCCCCGCCAGAGGGTAGAGCTTCGCCACATGGCGGGTGAGGAGGGTGAGGCCCTGCCCCGCCTGGACCAGCAGCACCAGAGTCCCCGGATCCCGGGCAGTCCTGACGATGCGGGGGCGGACACCATGGCGGGCGAAGAGCTCCTCCAGCCAGTTGGAGGTATGGGAACTCACTTCGGCCGCCATGGCCACGAGATCGAATGGGGCAAGATCCTCGACGCGCAGGGAGCCCCTGGAAGCCAGCGGGTGATCCGGAGGCATGAGGACGGCTGGCAGGTCCGAAAAGAGGCGGATGGAGGCGTAGCCCGGCAGCTCTCCCAGCCCGACAGAGACGGTGAAGCCGATGTCCACGGAGTGGTCCTCGAGCGCGCGCATGAGGCTCGGAATGGTGTGCCCCTGGAAGCCGACGGCCACCTCTGGGTGATCGTGGCTGAAGCGCTTGAGGAAGGCGGGGATGAACTTCTTCTCGATGCCCCCGAGATAGCCCAGGGTGATCTCCCCGGCCAGACCCTCCTCCAGCCGCCGCGCCTGGGCGAAGGCCTCTGCGCAGTGGGCCATGACCTGGAGCATCTCTCGCTGGAGATAGGCACCGGCCCGGGTGAGGCTGACCCGGTGGCTGTCGCGCTTGAAGAGTTTCACCCCAGTGCTCTCCTCCAGCGCTGCGATCTGGTAGCTGACCGCCGCCTGGGTGAGATGGAGGCGCTGCCCTGCCTTGGTGAAGCTCAGACAGTCGGCCACGGCCAGGAAGTATTTCACGCGTTCCAGGTCCAAGGGGTCACCTGTCGAGAGGGGGAACTGAGCCCATGGTAGGAGAATCCGCCCCTTGCACGGCTATAAATCTGATCTATAGCAACGGTAGAAACGTTTCGTTTCCATGCACATAGAGGCAGGCCCTACGCTCTTCGGAACAATCCCGAATCGGAGGACCTGGATGTTGGATGCAAGCGTGAAGCTGGGGCAGAGTGTGGCCCGGATCTCGGCCGCCCTGGCCCTGGAAAAGCCCGACCGCACGCCGGTCATGATCTGTGCGGAGGCCTTCTGCGGGAAGGCGATGGGGGTGAAGCTCAAGGACTTCATCTCAAGCCCGGATCGGGGCAGCGAGCTCATGGCCGAGTGCATCGCCTCCCTGGGAGAGGTGGATGCGGCGGAGTCCCTGGTCCCCACCGCCCAGATCCTGGGGGCCGCCTGGCTCTCCAAGAACCGGCTGCCCGGCAGAGACCTGGGAGAGGACGAGCCCTGGCAGGTGGAGGAGGTCAGCCTCATGACCGAGGCGGACTACGACCTGATCCTGGACAAGGGCATGGCGGCCTTCACAGGGGACTACCTGGGGCGGCGCCTTCCCCAGACCGGCGCCGATGCCCGGATCTACCTCGCCACGGACTTCCAGAAGGCGGCCCTGAACTTTGTGGACCGGGGCATCCTCCCCCTCTGCCCCATCCCGGCCTTCATCCCCTTCGAGACCTTCTGTTCCGGACGCGGCCTCACCGGCTTCTCCCGGGACATGTTCCGCATGCCGGACAAGGTCAAGGCCGCCATGGAGGTGGCCCAGGCCGGGAGCCTCACCGCACTGCGCTCCCAGATCGCCGCCACCCGTCCCTTCGCCGTCTACTTTGCGGTATCGCGGGGGGCCAGTGAGTTCCTCTCCCCCAAGGCTTGGCAGCGCTTCGTCTGGCCCTTTATCCGGGAGACCGTGGAGGCGATCACGGATAGCGGCGCCCATGTCTTCCTCCATTTCGACGCCTGCTGGGACCGGGATCTGGCCTTCTTCAGGGAGCTGCCGAAGGGCCGATGCATCTTCGCCAGCGACCACGGGACGGACATGCACAAGCTCCGGGACACGCTGGGCGACCACCTGTGCCTCTTCGGGGATGTCCCGGCCTCCCTGCTGACCCTGGGGACGCCAGATGAGGTCCACACCTACAGCACCCGCCTGATCCAGGACATGGGACCGGGCTTCATCCTGGGCGCCGGCTGCCAGGTCCCCCCCAACGCCAGGCCCGACAACGTCAAGGCCATGGTGGCCGCAGCCACCGGGAAATAAGCCTTCCACGATCTACTAGGAGAACAAGATGCCCGACATCGCCTATCCGAAGTTCCGCTGGTTCGTCTTCGCCGCGCTCATCGTGGCCACCATAGGCCAGGGAGTGAGCCTCATCTGGCCGGCCCCCCTGATGGAGCAGCTTGCCCTGTCCCTCCACGCGCCCCTGGGGGTCACCACAGGCGCCATCATGGTCTCCTTCTCCATCTTCGTCTCCATCGGCGCGGTGCTCGGCGGCATCAGCTGCGACCGCCTTGGCATCACCCCGACCCTGATCACCAGCTCAGCCCTGGTGGCTGCGGGGATGCTCCTGACCCCTGTTCTGGGACACAGCCTCCAGGGGATGCTGCTGACCCGCATCATCTCCGGCCTAGGGGCCGGTCCCGTCACGATCTCCATCGGTTCCATCGCAGCGGTCTGGTTCCCGTATCACCAGCGGGGACCCATCACCGGGCTGCAGGGGATGTGCGTCGCCCTGGGAATCAGTCTCGGTTTCGCATGCTCCCCCATGAGCTTCCTGAGCACCCACAGCGTCCAGACCACCGGGGCCTGGCTCTCGATCTTCCCCCTGGCCGGTCTGGCGGCCTTCGCCCTGGTGGCCTTCGGCCCCCGCCCTCCTGCCTTCGCCTCGGACATGCACAGCATCTCCACCGCTTCACCCCATGACTTCGCCCGTGCGGCCAGGCTCCCGGTCTTCTACCTTGGGATCCTCGCAATCTTCTGCATGAGCTGGGCCTTCAACGCCATCAACGACCTGACGCCGGTCTATCTCTCGGCCCAGCCGCCCCTCGGCGCGGGACACGGCATCCTGGTCGCCGGGAAGTTCATGGGCCTGGTCCAGCTCTCCATGATGGCGGGCTCGGCCCTGAGCGGCTTCATCTTGAGCAGGTTCTTCAGGGGCCACGTGAAGGCGGCCTGCATGCTGGCCTTTGCGGTGATGGCCCTGAGCGTCTTCGGTCTCAAGACCGGGGCCGTGACCTCCAAGCTCCGGGCGCTGCCGCTCTTCCTCTTCCTGGTGGGCTTCTTCGAGGGCTGGATCATCCCCAACTGCATCACCTTCGTGTCCATGAACTTCCCGGGTTCCATCGTCGGCAAGACTGTGGGCATCTGGATGGGGGTGGGCATGATGGGGGGCACAGCGGGGGTGGTGGTGGGGGCAGCCCTGCTCCACCACACCGGCCTCTACCAGGCCTCCCTCACCACCATCGGGATCGTGTGCCTGGCCGGTCTGCTGTGCTCCAGCCTCCTGAAGGTCCCTTCCCTGACTCAGGTTCAGAGTCCGGCGACCCTGCCTGGGGACTGAACAGCGGTCAGCGCCCTGCCGGGGCCTCACCCAGGCTGAGACCCGGCAGGCGGCGGTGGCACCAGGCCGCGATCTTCTTGACGAAGAAACCCACCAGCAGGGCGGAGATCACGGTGCCCTCGCGGAGTCCCCGGATCCCCCGGAAGGCCACCAGGGAGATTGCGGCTGCGATGAGGACCAGTAGGGAATCAAAGTAGATCTTCACGCTACCGAACTTGATCCCCAGCTTCCGGGAGAGGGCCCGGACCACCCCTTCGCCGGGATTGATGATCACCTGGGCTGCGACCTGCAGGAAGATTCCGAAGCCCAGGAGCAGGCATCCCGCCAGAAGCACCGAGATCCTGGCTCCGTAGCCCCCAGGGGCCACGGCTCCGAAGAACCTCATCCCCAGATCGATGAACAGGCCGAACACCGGCCCCACCATGATCTGGGCGAAGTCCAGCAGGAGGAAATCCCGCCTCAGGATCAGCACCTGGAGGAGGATGAAGAGGATGCTGAGCCCGATGGTGAACTGGCCGATGGTGAAGGGGAGGAACATGCTCAGGACGTAGGGCACGCTGGAGATCGGGGAGGTGCCCAGCCGGGATTTCGTGATCAGGGCGACCCCCAGTCCCATGAAGAAGAGCCCGGCCACCAGAAGAAGGTAGCGTTTGAAAAGACCGTATCCCGAATGCATGCCCACACCTTTCCACACGCCTCCGGCCGCAGACATGCGGATCAGAGGACCGGGTGACCCGCGGTCTCGGGCGCCAAGGCCCCGGCCGGAAGTCGAACCAGTTCCTCCATCATACACGATTTCCAACAGTTAGAATTATACAACCCCGGACCGGGCAGATGCAGCCAGGGCCCGGGCCAGCTCTTCTGCCTGCCGCCCCAGGGGCAGGACCGGGGACAGCAGGCTCCAGGCGCCGATCCGGCTCCGCCAGCGAGCCCGGAAGCCGGCCTCCTCCTGGGCCAGGGGACGGTGCGGGTCGCGGCCAACCCGGCTCCAGGCCACTTCGGGATCCTCGGCCAGCCAGAGCACCGAGAAACCCGAGTCCTGGGCCACCCGGCGGTTCTCCTCCCGCTGCCAGGCTCCGGCGCCCACACAGAGGACGCAAGGATTGCTCAGGGCATCCTGCAGGTGACGGGTTTCCAGGTCCCGGAAACCCTGCTCCCCGGCATAGGCGAAGATATCGGGAATGGAGACCCCTGCCCGCTCCTCGATGCAGTCATCCAGATCCTTCAGGGGAAGCCCCAGCATCGGCGCCAGGGCCCGGCCCAGGGTGCTCTTGCCTCCCCCGCTGCCCCCCACCAGGAGTACGCCCTGACCGGGAGCGACCGGGGGCTGGTGCTTCCAGCGCAGGAGCTGGGCCTCCCACAGAAGGGTCCGGGCCTCTTCCACCTGCCAGAACTCCGAGGTCCAGGCCAGGGTGGAACTCCCTACCCAGAAGCAGTTGTCGGTGTCCTCCGGGGTGAGACCGCCGATGACCGCCACCCCCAGCCCCCGGGGCTGCAGGATGGAACAGGCCGCCAGGAGCCCCTCGGTCTCCAGGGGTTCAGACTGCCCCTCCAGCTTGTGAAAAGGGCCGCAGACGACATGATCGCAGGCAGCGTCCAACTCGAACCACTGAAGGGGGTTCTGGGTGCTGACCGCGATGTGCAGCCCCTCCAGCCCGGGCAGGGACCGGATCTCGGTGGGGGTGGGCCCATCCGGGGACAGCAGCACCCCCCATGGCGTCAGGCCTTCAGCAGCGGCCCGCCCCACGAGCTCAGCGCGGCCCTCCACCGTGATCAAGGGCCAGCCCCCCCGGAGAGCGGCCTCGCTCAAGGCCTGGTGGAGCTGGGCCCAGGCATCTTCCCCATCCAGGGGAGCCGAGCGGAAGAGCACCAGCGGGAAGCCCTGCTCTCCCAGCAGCCGCACCTGCCCCGCGAGGGGCAAGGACAGTGTGGGGTCCGTGACGGGAAGGATCGGCGGCAGGTTCTTCATGCGTTCATGGCCTCGAATTGCAGTCTCACGAGCTTCGCATAGTGCCCGTCCCGGGCGAGCAGCTCGTCGTGGTTGCCGCGCTCGATGAGACGGCCCTGGTCCATCACCCAGATCTCGTCGGCATCCCGGATGGTGCTGAGGCGATGGGCGATGGTGAAGGTGGTCAGGCGGTGGCTCACCCGCTCGATGACCGTCTGGATCTTGTGCTCGGTCTCGCTGTCGATATTAGCGGTGGCCTCGTCCAGCAGCAGGATCTCCGGCTGTCCGTAGAGCATGCGGGCGAAGGCCACCAGCTGGCGCTCACCGGCGGAGAGCTTCTGACCCCGCTCGCCCACCTGGGTGTCCAGGCCCTCCGGCAGCCGGGCCACCAGGTCCCCCAGCTGGCTCTGCTCCAGCACCGAGGCCAGTCGGATGAAATCCTTCGCCCGGCCCAGGAGGATGTTGTCCTCCAGGCTGCCGGAGAAGATGAAGACATCCTGGAGCACCAGTCCGAAGAGCCCCCGCAGATCCTTGAGCCTCAGCTCCCGCAGATCGATTCCGTCCACGGTGATGCGCCCGCGGCTGACATCGTAGAAACGCATGAGCAGATTGATCAGGGTGCTCTTCCCGGCCCCGGTGTGGCCCACCACGGCCACACGTCGCCCTTTGGGGATGCTGCCCGAGAGGCTGCGGAGGACCTCACGTCCCCCCTCGTCGTAGGCGAAGGAGATCTCCTCCAGGTGGATACCCTCCTGGAAGGAGGCGACCTTGGGGGATTCCACCTCCCGGATCTCATCGCGGTTGTCCAGGAGCTTGAAGATGCGCTCACTGCTGGCCATGGCGGTCTGCATGACGTTGTACCGCTCCGCCAGCTCCCGGATGGGCCGGAAGAAGCGGCTGGACTGCTGGATGAAGGCCAGAAGGAGCCCCAGGGTGAGGGTCCCGGCCTGGAGCTTGATCCCGGCATAGAAGATCAGGGCCGCCAGGGTGGCGCTGGTGATGAACTCGACCACAGGGAAGAAGACCGAGTAGGCGAAGATCGTGCGGATGAAGGCGTCCAGATAGCTCTGGTTCAGGGCCGAGAAGCTCTGGCGGGTGCTATCCTCCCGCCCGTTGAGCTGCACCAGGCTCATGCCGCTCAGTTGCTCCTGGAGGAAGGCCTGGATGGCGGCATAGCGCCCCTGGGTCTCCCGGAAGGCCTCCCCCGCCTGGCGCCGGAAGATCTCCGTGGCCAGCAGGAGGAAGGGCATGATCCCCAGGGCGATGAGGGAGAGCCCCACGTTCTTGGAGAACATCCAGATGATGATGGCCAGCAGGGTCAGGGCATCACCCACCACTGCCACAAAGCCCGAGGAGAACATCTCGTTGAGGTTCTGCACATCGGAGGTGACCCGGGTCATGAGCCGCCCCACCGGGTTGTGGTGAAAGAAGTGGGTGGAGCGCCGCATCAGGTGGGCGAAGAGCTCCTGGCGCAGATCCAGCATGGCCCGCTGTCCGATCCAGGCCAGCAGCCCGAAGCGTCCCAGCTGCACGAAGAAGCCCACCACCAGCAACCCCACGAAAGCCCCGATGAGGTGCCCGGCACCGTGCAGGCTCCCCTTGGCGATGAAGTGGTCCAGGAAACGGAGGGTGAACTCCGAGGGCACCACCTCCAGGGCCGCTCCGGCCACCATCAGCACCAGGAGCACCAGGAGCCCCAGCCAGTAGGGCTTAAGGTAACCCAGGAGCCTGAAGAGGAGCGCATGGCGCATGGGCTTCTGGTCTACCTGGTCACTCTGGAAGAAGGTGCTGCTCGAATCCGACATGGAGACCATTGTACGCGCAGCCCGCCCTGGGCCTTTCCCCGGACCTTCCCATGGGTTATCTTCCGGACGGGCCCACCTCCAGGCGGGTGCCTCCACCGAAAGGAAGTCCATGACCAAGAAGGCGATCCAGGCAGACAAGCGGAAACGGGAAGCCGAGGCACGCCGCAAGCGGGACAAGGCCATCCTGGCCAAGGCGGCCCTGCTGCCCGACGCTCCGGCCAAACTCCCGGTCCGCCCGGGAGGCGTCCCCTGCCTGCGCTGCGAGGGCACCGGGCAGATCAGCTCCCCCTGCGACCACTGCAAGGGGCAGGGTTTCAGCGTGGTCACCTGCCGCACCTGCTCCGGACAGGGCACCTACAGCCAGGAGGCGGGTCCCTGCGTCCGATGCGGCGCGACGGGAGTCCTGCGGGACGGCTCCCGCTGCCCCCGCTGCAAGGGGCACAAGGTGCAATTGGCCTTCTCAGCCCCCTGCGCCAAGTGCTCGGGCACCGGTTCGTTCCAGCTTCCCTGCAAGAGCTGCGGTGGCACCCTGCAGGTCAGGACCCCCTGCCCCAACTGCCAGGGCACCGGCACCTTCCACCCGAAGGCCTGAGCCCTGTACAGGGAAAGGCCCGTCGCAGGGACGGGCCCCTTCCTTCAACTCAGGTTCACACCCAGCTCTCCTGCCGGATGCCGCCATCAATGCCCACCACGATCACCTTGAGGGGCACCTTGCGGCTCGCCTTGGCGGTGGCGCTCTGGGCCAGGCGCAGGAGCCCGCCGCAGCAGGGGACCTCCATGATCATCACCGTGATGGTGTTGACCTGGGCCTCGTCGATGAGGGCCACCAGCTTGTCAAGGTAGACCTCCTGGTTCTGGTCCAGCTTGGGGCAGGCGATGGCCAGCTTCTTCCCGGGGAGGCAGCGCTGGTTGAAGTCGGCCATGGTGAAGCCCACGCAGTCGGCGGCCAGGAGGAGATCAGCCTTCTGGAAGGTGGGATTGCCCGGACCGATGAGGTGAAGCTGCACGGGCCACTGGGTGAGCTGGCTCACCAGGCCCTCCTGGGCAGCGGGTGCGGCAGGGGCGCGCAGGATGTCGCGGGGGGCGGAACCAGGGCAGCCAGCATGCATGGGAGTCTCCTTGTAGGTCGGGATGGGGATCTGCCTGGCCTTGAGGTAGTCCAGGGCCTGATGGAGGTAGGTGGTCTGGCCGTGGTCGGCCAGGTGCCTGAGATGGGCCTTCAGGGTGTTGGTCCCCTGGGGCAGGATGTGATCCAGAGTCAGGCACTCGTCGTAGGGAGCGGCTTCCCGGGTCTCGACGGAGATGGCCCCCACCGGGCAGTCCCCGATGCAGGCCCCCAGGCCATCACAGGTGATCTCGGAGACCAGTCGGGCCTTTCCATCGATCATCTGGAGGGCCCCCTCGGGGCATCCGATGGCGCACTTGCCGCAGCCGTTGCACTTGTCCTCGTCGATGCGGATGATCTGGCGTTCCATGATCGTTCTCCTGTGAGAACTAGGATGCGCCAGCCTCCTACCCCACTCCTTGACCCGGATCAAGAACGCAGGAATACCCCTGCTGCGACCTTGCCCAGCCACCTCCCAGGATCCCTCCCGTGGACCGGCTCAGCAGCCCTCATCTTCGAATACCCGGAACCTGCCCGCGGGCTGGCCTCGGCCCGGAGCCTGCTCAAGCCCGGGGGTCTCCTGCAGGTCATCCTCCAAATGCCCTGCAACAGCCAGGATGCGATTTCCCCCTCGCCCTTCTCCAGCCTCCGGCAGCTGGGCCCGCTGCTCCACTTGGTGGCCCCCGAACACCTGATCCAGCAGGTAGCCCGGCTCGGCTTCCGACTGGGGCAGCGGAGCCAACACAGGCTGTCCAGCGGCAAGCAGTTCCTGGAGCTGATCCTCGAGGCTCAGAATCGGTAATTGAGCCCCACCTGGAAGGTGCTCAGGGTGCTCAGGAGGTCCGCCGCCACGGAGGCGCTGGCGTCCGTGCTCTCCACCGAGGCCTCAGTGCCCTGGCTGGTGCGGAAGCTGAGGTATTCCACCCGGAAGGACCACTCGGAGCCAAGACGCTGCTCCAGGCCGACGCCCACCACCAGGCCCTTGGAGCGCCCACCGGGGAGCACGGCCACTGTGGAGCTGTCCCCCGTGGAGCTGGAGCTGGCCTGAACCCAGCCTGCAGTGGTATCCAGCCGCCCGGCCCCGCCGGTCAGGTAGACCAGAGTGCTTCCCAGGGCCAATCCCGCCCTCAAGCGCAGGGTTTCCAGCCGCTTGACCTGGGCACTGCTGGAGCCTGTCGTCGTGGTGGTCACCCCTCCGCTGGTCACACTCTCGGCCAAGCTGGTGCCGAGACTCCGGGTGCCCAGGCTCCGGGTGTACTCGAGGCCCAGGACGGTCGTACCGAGCTGCCAGTCGTAACCCAGCTGAAAGCCCTTGTTCCAGGCATCCGACTGGGCCCTCAGAGTAGTCCCCCGGGAGGCGAGTTGCTGCTCCACCGTAGTCTGGGTACGCCCGAAGCTGAGCCCGGCAAAACCGCCAGTCCAGGTATCACCAGCCTGGGCGCTCACACAGAGGATGGAGGCGGTGAGAAGGGAAAGCAGCCTGCTCATGGAACTCCTCGGAAGGGGCGCAGCAGCAGCAGGCCCTCTGACTTTCAGCCTAGTGCGCCGGTTCCCCAGCTGGGCATCCTTCGCCGGAACGGCGACATGGACCGTCCAACGCACTCCACCACCCGCCGGACCGGGACCGGTGAGACACCCGGTATCAACCCAGGACAGGCAGGAAAGAGATGTCCATCCAATGGGAACGGGGTCTCTGCGGGTCAATGACCACCTCAACCGTCTCCTTGACAAAATCCGAGGGATCAAACCAGAGACATTCGCTACGGAAACGGTAGAGTTTCCGTTCCCCAGGGGCCTCCCACTGGGCCTCGATCCGGAAGGGGTGCCGACCGTTCACCGAAAGGCTCTGGTCCAGGAAGACACCCTTGACCTGAGCCGTTATTCGCTGGCCATGGGCCTTGATCCACAGCTCCCGACGCCCCTTCCGGACCTGGAAGACCAGGAGCGGCAGACCGATGCCTGCAAAGACCAGCCCCAGCAATCCAGCCACCAACACTCCACCCCAGAGGGAGCCGAAGTCCTTAATGGAAGCCCCGCCTGGCGCCCCAGCCTGGTAGACAACCGTCACCTCATCGCCCACCTAATAGGCCGGGGGATAGGAGGCCACGCTGGAACGGCCCCGCACCAGCGTGCCGTCCTTCAGGGAGAATTCAAAGATTGGGCTGCTCATCTCCTTGCCGTTGGAATGGGATTGGATCATGTCCACCACTTGGCCCTGGGTCTCGATGGCCCCCTTGAGGAAGCTGTGCTCATGCCACGCCAGAGCGCCGGCCAGGAGCAGCAGCGCCACGCCAACCAGGGAAAAGATCATTCCGAACAGTTTCAGGGGTTTTTTCATGGTGGATTATCCTTGAGTGAAGCGAAAAAGGAAGGCCCCTGAAGTATATCGATTTATGGTTTTTATTTCTAATCAATGCATCATGCTTCCCCAACACAAAAAAGGGGCGCCGAAGCGCCCCCCTCATGACTGACTCAGGATCCTTCAGTCCTTCTTGGCGGGAACCACCTTGGCCATGCTCTCGTAGAGGGCAAAGCGGTTGGTGACGTCGCGCTGGGCGGCGGCCAGGATGTTCTTGAAGCCCTCGGGGTTGGCGCGCTCGACAACCTTGAAGCGGTTCTCGTTCATGATGTAGCTCGCGAGATCCACCTTGGGGGCGGCGCTGTCCATCTGGAGGGGCGCCTCGCCATTGAGGGCGCGACGGGGGTCGAAGCGGAACAGGGGCCAGTGGCCGGAGTCCACGGCGAGCTTCTGCTGCTCCACACCGCGCACCAGGTCGAAGCCCTGGGCGATGCAGTGGCTGTAGGCGATGATCAGGGAGGGACCATCATAGCTCTCGGCTTCCTGCAGGGCCTTCACGGTCTGGGCATCCCGGGCACCCAGGGCGATCTTGGCTACGTAGACGTTGCCATAGGACATGGCGATCATGGCCAGATCCTTCTTGCCCGTGGCCTTGCCCGCCATGGCGAACTTGGCGGAGGCGCCCAGGGGGGTGGCCTTGGAGGCCTGACCACCGGTGTTGGAGTAGACCTCAGTGTCGAGCACCAGGATGTTGACGTTGCGGTTCTGGGCGATGACGTGGTCGAGACCGCCGTAGCCGATGTCGTAGGCCCAGCCGTCGCCGCCGAGGATCCAGACGCTCTTCTTCACCAGATAGTCGGCGATGCCGAGGAAACGCTTGGCCTCAGGGGAAGCGATGGCCTCGAGCTTGGCCTTGAGGGCAGCGACCCGCTCACGCTGGGCCTGGATACCGCCTTCGGTGCTCTGGTCGGCACTGACCAGACCGGCCACCAGCTCATCGCCCAGCTGCCCGGCGAAGGCCTGCAGCAGCTCGAGGGCGTTCTCCTCATACTTGTCCACGGCCATGCGCATGCCGAAGCCGTATTCCGCGTTGTCCTCGAAGAGGCTGTTGGACCAGGCAGGCCCGCGGCCATCCTTGTTCACGGTGTAGGGGGTGGTGGGCAGGTTGCCGCCGTAGATGGAGGAGCAGCCCGTGGCGTTGGCGATGAAGGCCCGGTCGCCGAAGAGCTGAGTGAGCATCTTGACGTAGGGGGTCTCGCCGCAGCCGGCGCAAGCACCGCTGAACTCGAAGAGGGGCTCCTTGAAGGCCGTGCCCTTGATGTCGAGCTTCAGCTCGGCACGATCAGGGAAGGGCAGCGACTGGAAGAAGGCGAAGTTCTCGACCTCGGCCTCGCGCAGGGGCATCTGGGGAGCCATGTTGATGGCCTTCTTCCCCTCGTTGACCTTGTCCTTGGCCGGGCAGTTGGCCACGCAGATGCCGCAGCCGGTGCAGTCCTCAGGGGCCACCTGGATGGTGAACTTCTGGCCCTTGAACTCCAGGCCCTTGTAGTCCGTGCTCTTGAAAGTCGCAGGGGCACCGGCCAGGAGGGCGGCGTCATAGACCTGGGGACGGATGGCGGCGTGGGGGCAGATGGTGGAGCACTTGTTGCACTGGATGCAGACATCGGGGTTCCAGACCGGGATGTCGATGGCGATGTTGCGCTTCTCCCACTTGGTGGTGCCCAGGGGCCAGGTGCCGTCCACGGGGAAGGCGCTGACGGGGAGCTGATCGCCCTGGTTGGCCATCATGATGGCCTGGACCTTCTGGGTGAACTCGGGGGCCCTGTCGGAGACGAAGGGAGGACGAACCCGGGTGGCGGTGACCGCAGCGGGGATGCTCACCTCGTAGAGGTTCGCCAGGGTCTCGTCCACGGCCTGGAAGTTCTTCTGGACCACGGCATCACCCTTCTTGCCGTAGGTCTTCTTGATGCTCTTCTTGATCTGGTCGATGGCCTCGTCCTTGGGCAGGACGCCGGAGATGGCGAAGAAGCACACCTGCATGATGGTATTGATGCGCACGCCCATGCCGGTCTTGCGACCCACTTCATAGGCATCGATCACGTAGAGCTTCATCTTCTTGGCGATGAGGTCCTGCTGGACTTCCTTGGGCAGGGTCTCCCAGACCTCGTCCTTGCTGTATGGGGTGTTCAGCAGGAAGGTGGCGCCGGGGGCCGCGCAGCTCAGCATGTCGTACTTGTCGATGAAGCTGGTCTGGTGGCAGGCCACGAAGTTGGCCTTGCGGATGAGGTAGGCCGAGCGGATGGGCTTGGGCCCGAAGCGCAGGTGGCTGGTGGTCATGGCGCCGGACTTCTTGGAGTCGTAGACGAAGTAGCCCTGACCGTAGTTGGGGGTCTCCTCGGCGATGATCTTGATGGAGTTCTTGTTGGCGCCCACGGTGCCGTCGGCCCCGAGGCCGAAGAACATGGCGCGCTTCACCTCATCGGGCTCGATGTCGAACTCGGCGTCCACATCCAGGCTGAGGTGGGTGACATCATCGACGATGCCCACGCTGAAGTTGGACTTGGGGGTGGCCTGGGCCAGGTTGTCGTAGACAGCCTTCACACAGGCAGGGGTGAACTCTTTGCTGGCCAGACCATAGCGACCGCCGACGACCTTGGGATCCAGGGTGGTCAGGCCGCGCTCACGGGCCTCCCGCAGTCCGGCGACCACGTCCACGAAGAGGGGCTCACCCACGGCACCGGGCTCCTTGAGGCGGTCCAGGACGGCGATGCTCTTGACGGTGGCGGGCAGGGCCTCCACCAGGTGCTTGACGGAGAAGGGGCGGTAGAGGCGGACCTTGAGGACGCCCACCTTCTCCCCCTGGGTCTGCGCCCAGTCGAGGTACTCGTGGATCACATCACAGGCGGAGCCCATGGTGATGATGACGCGCTCGGCATCGGGGGCGCCGTAGTACTCGTAGAGCTTGTACTGGCGGCCGGTGAGCTTGGCGAACTTGTCCATCTCCTCCTGCACGATCCCGGCACAGGCGTCGTAGTAGACGTTGCAGGCCTCACGGGCCTGGAAGAAGGTGTCGGGGTTCTGGGCGGTGCCGCGGACCATGGGGGCATCGGGGGTCAGGCCGCGCTTGCGGTGGCTGTCCACCAGCTCGTCGGTGACCATGCTGCGCAGGTCCTCGTCCGTCAGCATCTCGATCTTGTTGACCTCATGGGAGGTCCGGAAGCCGTCGAAGAAGTGCAGGAAGGGCACCCGGCTGCGCAGGGTGGAGGACTGGGAGATGAGGGCGAAGTCGTGGGCGGTCTGGACACCGTCCGAAGCCAGCATGGCGAAGCCCGTCTGACGGCAGGACATCACGTCGGAGTGATCGCCGAAGATGGACAGCGCATGGGTGGCCAGGGTGCGGGCGGTGACATGCAGCACGAAGGGGGTGAGCTCACCCGCGATCTTGTACATGTTGGGGATGAAGAGCAGCAGACCCTGGGAGGCCGTGAAGGAGGTGGTCAGCGCACCGGCCTGGAGGGAGCCGTGCACCGCACCAGCCGCACCGCCCTCGGACTGCATCTCGACCACCAGGGGCACGGTGTTCCAGATGTTCTTCCGGCCCTGGGCGCTCCACTCATCAGAAAGCTCGCCCATGGTGGAAGAGGGCGTGATAGGGTAGATCGCGATCACCTCATTCGTGCGATGCGCAACCGATGCCGCTGCCTCGTTACCGTCAAGGGTAACAATGCGTCTTTCGGCCATGGGTATACCTCCTTATTAGCGTTTCATGAAAACGCTTTGGGTGTGGTGTAGGGCGACATCCTTAGGAGCGGACACGTACTGCTCCGGGGTCCGGCTGGTATGCATTTCCCCAGGGCAAGTCTAAAGCCTGAAACGCCACAGTCACAAGAGTGTGAAAACTAATTCGGAAATAAGCCTAGGCTTATACCAGGGACCCAATATGGCGTCCGTACGCAGCGTTTTCAAGCTTTTTCAGTGAAGGTCGGGCCTTCTGGGACACGTGCCCGGGAGCCCTGGACACCCCACCCAGGCGGGAGGATGTGACCGATTGCTGCCGGGAAGAGGGGGATGACCCCGCGCCGCCTAGAGGGCGGTGCGGGTGTCGTAGGCGGCGGCGTGCGAGGTCTCGTAGCCCGCGATGTCCGCCTCGAACTGGAGGAGGTACCCGAGCTCGTCCACCCCGAGCAGCATGCACTGCTTGGAGAAGGGATCGACCGGGAACGCCACCAGAGTTCCGTCGGCCAGGGTGAGGACCTGGTTTTCCAGGTCCACCCTGACCTTGGTACCGCTGCCCTGCCCCATCAGCTTTGCGTGGATTTCAGGGGTGACCTTGATGGGCAGCAGACCATTCTTGAGAGCGTTGCCGAAGAAGATGTCGGCGAAGGAGGTGCTGACCACGGCGCGGAAGCCGTAGTCGGTGAGAGCCCAGGGGGCATGCTCGCGGGAGCTGCCGCAGCCGAAGTTGTCCCCGGCCACCAGAACCTGGACACCGGGGACCTGGTTGAGGACGAAGTCGGGACGGGGCTGGCCCTCGGCATCGTAACGCCAGTCACTGAAGGCCGCCTTGCCGAGCCCGGCCTTGGTGGTGGTCTTCAGGAAGCGGGCGGGAATGATCTGGTCGGTGTCGATATTGTCGACGGGCAGGACGGCGATGGGGGACTCGAAGGTCGTGAAGGGATTCATGCGAAGCTCCGGGGATCGGCGACGACGCCCGCCACGGCGGAGGCGGCGGCTGTGAAGGGGCTGGCCAGGAGGGTGCGGCCCCCGGGTCCCTGACGGCCCTCGAAGTTGCGGTTGCTGGTGGCCACGCAGGTCTGGCCGGGCTGGATCATGTCGCCGTTCATGGCCAGACACATGGAGCAGCCGGGCTCGCGCCACTCGGCGCCGGCCTCAATGAAGATCCGGTCCAGACCCTCGGCCTCTGCGTCCCTCTTGACAACCTCGCTGCCGGGGACGATGAGGGTGCGGACCTTCACCTTGCGGCCCTTGAGGATGGAGGCGGCATCGCGCAGGTCCTCGATGCGGCCATTGGTGCAGCTGCCCACGAAGACCACGTCCACATGGCTACCCAGCATGGGCTTGCCGCCCTCCAGGCCCATATAGTCCAGGGCCTTCACCAGGCCCTCGCGTTCCACGCCACTCAGGGCGGCGGGATCGGGAATGGTGCCGGTGACGGGGATGCCCATGGCAGGGTTGGTGCCGAAGGTGATCATGGGCTCCAGAGCACTGCCATCCAGGGTCACCACCTCATCGAAGTGGGCCCCCTCGTCGGAGACCAGGGTCTTCCACTTGGCCACGGCGGCATCCCAGGCGGCCCCCTGAGGGGCGAACTTGCGGCCCTTCAAGTACTCGAAGGTGACCTCGTCGGGGGCGATGAGACCGGAGCGGGCCCCCCCCTCGATGGTCATGTTGGAGATGGTCATGCGGCCCTCCATGGAGAGGCTGCGGATGGCCTCGCCACAGTACTCGATGACCGCGCCGGTCCCACCGCCCACGCCGATCTTGGCGATGAGGGCCAGGATGATGTCCTTGGCGGTGACCCCGGGGCGCAGACGCCCGGTGACCTCCACCTTCATGTTCTTGCTGCGCTTCTGGAGCAGGCACTGGGTGGCCAGCACCATCTCCACCTGGCTGGTGCCGATGCCGAAGGCGAGCACGCCGAAAGCGCCATGGGTGGCCGTGTGGCTGTCGCCGCAGACCAGGGTCATGCCGGGCTGAACCAAGCCCAGCTCTGGGCTGAAGACATGGACCACACCCTGGTGGCCCGAGCCGGGCCCGCAGAGGGTGATGCCGAACTCGCGGCAGTTGATCTTGAGCTGCTCGATCTGCTCTGCAGCCACGGCATCCGCGATGGGCAGGCTGCGATCCGTGGTGGGGATGCTGTGGTCGATGGTGGCGATGGTGCGATCCGGGCGGCGGACCTTCAACCCGCGGGTGCGGAGGCCGTCGAAGGCCTGGGGGCTCGTGACCTCATGGGCGAGATGCAGATCGATGTAGAGAAGGGCCGGTTCACCCTCCCGCTGCGCGACGACGTGCTCGTCCCAGATCTTGTCATAGAGCGTTCGCAATGCCATGGGGACCCCTTTACTGGTCAATGTTCATCCTAGAGTCCCATTCATTCGCGTTCCAATTCATAATGGCTATGCCAGACATGCGCGGAGTGCATAGTGGACATCAGCCAGCTCGAGACCTTCCTCACCGTCTGCGACGAGCGCAACCTCAGCCGGGCCGCCGTGCGGCTCTTCCTGACCCAGCCAGCCGTGACCCGCCAGATTCAGGCCCTGGAGGGCGCCCTGGGCTGTACCCTGCTCATCCGGACCCCCCGGGGCGTGGCCCTCACCCCGCAAGGGGAGGAGCTCCGCAGCCGGGCCTCACGCATCATGGAGGAGCTGAGGAGCCTGCGGGAAATCGGACACGCCAGCGACGGCCTCAGCGGTGAGCTCAACGTGGCCTGCTCCGACACCGTGGCCTGCCACTTCCTGGCCCCCATCCTGGGCCAGTACGCCCGGGAGAACCCCAAGGTCCGCATCCGCATCGAGAACACCGTGACCCCGGGCATCGTGAACCTCGTGGAGCGGGACACCTGCGAACTGGGCTTCGTGCTCCTCCCCGTCAAGAATCCCCGCCTGGAGATCCACCCGGTCCTCAACTACCACCATGTGGCGGTCTTCGCCCCCGGCAGTGAACCCGCCGATGAGACCATCTCCCTGAGCGCCCTCTGCGCCATGCCCCTGGTGCTTCTGACCCGGGACACCGCCACCCGGCGGGCCTTCGACGAGATGGTGGCCTCCAGGGGCCTCAGCACCCGACGCATCCTGGAGGTGGGGAACGTCTCCGCCCAGAAGGCCCTGGTGCGGGTGGGTCTGGGGGCCGGGATCCTGCCGGACTATGCCGTGGAGCCCCGGGACGAGTTGCTCACCCGCCCCATCAAGGGGGCCCGCACCAAGACCCTGGCCATCTGCCACCACCGGGGCAGACCCCTGAGCCCGCCCGTAGCCAAGCTGGTGGACATGCTCCGGGATTGACCGGGCCCGGGGCCGGTTCTATCCTGGGCACCCCCGGAGAAAGTCGATGGCCACCACCTGGATATGCTCGGTTTGCGGCTACGTCCACACCGGTGAGACCCCCCTGCCCGCTTGCCCCCTCTGTGGCGCCCCCGAGGAACACTTCGCCCCTGCCCTCCCGGAGGACAGCCCTGTCCTGGCCCCTCCCGAGGCTTGGCGCTGTTCCATCTGCGGCCACCTCGTCGAAGGGATGGAGCCTCCCGGGTCCTGTCCGCTCTGTGCCGCCGGCCCCGAGGCCTTCGAGCCCGTGGAAGCTCCCGGAGCCCCCACCGGCCTCATGGACCTCCAGACCCCCATCCTGGTGGTGGGCGGCGGCATCGCAGGCCTCTCAGCCGTGGAGGCCATCCGGGAGGCTGCCCCCCACTGCCCCCTGGACTTCCTCTGTCTGGAGCCCGAGCCGCCCTACCATCGCCTCAACCTCACCCGCTACCTGGCAGGGGAGTTGGACGGCACTGACCTCACAGTCCGCCCGGAGTCCTGGTACCGGCTGCAGGGCATCGGACTGCACCTCGGGTGCGAGGTCGCCCGGATCGACCGGACGGTCCGGAATGTCCACCTGAAGGATGGCAGAACCTTTCCCTATCACCGTCTCATCCTCAGCACCGGCGCCCATCCCTTCATGCCCCCGATGGAGGGCATCCGGAAGCGCAACCTCTTCACCCTCCGCAGCAGGCGGGATGCCGACGCCATCCTGGCGGCCCTCCGCCCGGCCATACCTGTGGCCGTGGTGGGGGGCGGCATCCTGGGCCTGGAGACCGCCGCGGCCCTGGTCAGACGGGGCGCCCGGGTGACCGTGATCGAATCCGGGACCCGGCTCCTCCCCCGGCAGCTTGACCCTGAAGGCAGCGCCCTGCTGGAGACCTGGGCTTCGACCCAGGGCATCAGCATTCACAAGGAAGGCCGCACCGAAGCCATCCTGGGCGACGAGAGCGTGGCCGGGCTGCGCCTCTCCGGTGGCACCGAACTGGCCGTGGAGATGGTGGTGGTGGCCGCAGGTGTCCGGGCCAACACCTGGGTGGCCCGGGAGGCCGGGCTGGCGGTGGACCAGGGGGTGATTGTGGACGATGCCCTCTTCACCTCCGATCCCGCCATCCTGGCGGCGGGGGATGCCAGTGTGCATCGCGGCATCGCCTATGGCACCTGGGGCCCGGCCATGGCCCAGGGCCGCCTGGCGGGATTCAATGCCCTTGGCCGGGGACTGCGCTTCGAAGGCATGCCCCGGGCCAACATGCTCAAGGTCCTGGGCATCGACCTCTTCAGCCTGGGAAGCCTGGAGGCCCCGGACGGCGCTTCGGTGATCCTGAAGCAGCGGGACGAGGGCAGCTATCAGGCCCTGCACCTCCGGGACGAGCGCCTGACGGGCGCCCTCTTCGTGGGGACGACGCGGCTCGCCGCCGCCGCCCGCAAGGCCATGGAGTCCGGGCTCAGGCTCCGGAGCTCCCCCGCCGATGGATTCCAGGCTGTCGCAGATGAACTTCTCCACGCGGTGGGGCAGACCGCCGGAAAATCCTCCGTAACAACCCGTGCCCCCAAAGCAACTGAGAACCAGTTGCCTTCTGCCAGGCCCGATCATCAACCCCTCTCCGAAGGAGAATCCATGAAGACCTATATCTGCTCTGTCTGCGGTTACACCCACGTCGGCGAGTCCGCCCCCGACAAGTGTCCCCAGTGCGGCGCCCCCGCCGAGAAGTTCACCATGAAGGTGGAGGGTGTGGCCCGCGTCTGGGCCGACGAGCACCGCATCGGCATCGCCCAGGGCCTGGACGCTGAGGTCGTGCAGGGCCTGAAGGAGAACTTCATGGCTGAGTGCACCGAGGTGGGCATGTACCTGGCCATGGCCCGCCAGGCCGATCGCGAGGGCTACCCCGAGGTGGGTGAGGCCTACAAGCGCATCGCCTTTGAAGAGGCCGACCACGCCTCCCGCTTCGCCGAGCTCCTGGGCGAGGTGGTCTACGCCGACACCAAGAAGAACCTGACCCTCCGGGCCGACGCCGAGTGCGGCGCCACCGAGGGCAAGCTCGCCCTGGCCAAGCGCGCCAAGGAGCTGGGCTACGACGCCATCCACGACACCGTGCACGAGATGTGCAAGGACGAGGCCCGTCACGGCTGCGCCTTCCAGGGCCTGCTGAAGCGCCACTTCAACGCCTGATCTTCATCAGCCTGCGGCTGCTGAAGGATCACTGAGTTCCAAAAAGTAGGGGCCACCCACAGACAGGGTGGCCCCTGTGCTGTCTGCCCACCCGGAACAACCGGATGAACAGCCGCCCCCGATAGATGAGGCTGGCCGGGCACCCGACCAGGGAGGACGAGAAGCTGAGTCCTGAGCCCATTCAGTGAATATTCATTGATAGCAGGACACTCGAATGATCAAATGATTCATTGCCAACTCCACCATCGGAGCCCCAGCCATGGATCTCTCCCTCAGTGCCCTGCCCGACCTCTCCAGCCTCTTCGATCTTTTCTTCCGTCAGGCCTCCCGCCTCATCCGGCTCCACCTGCCTTCCGACAGCGGCTTCACCGCGGGCATGCTCCTCCCCCACCGCCTCCGGGGCCGCGAGGGGGTCAACGAGGACTTCCGCTTCGAGCTCGAGCTCATGGCCGACAGCGCCCACCACCCCCTGGAGAGCCTCCAGGGCCTTCCCATCATGGTCACGGTCCTCACTGCCTCGGGGCGCCAGCGCGAGTTCTGCGGTGTGGTCACCGAGGTCCGCAGCGAGGGCTCCGACGGCGGAGCCGCTTACTATCGACTCATCCTCGAACCCGCCACCGTCGCCCTCCGCCACACCCGCTGCTCCCGCCTCCTCTTCGGCCAGAGCGACCTGGACGCCGTCCTGCTCCTCCTCAACGAGGAACTCCAGGCCAACCCCGTCATCGCCCAGTGCTTCCACATCGAGAACCGCTGCCGCAGCAGCTACCCGGTGCGGGAGATGATCAGCCTGGTCAACGAGTCCAAGTGGGACGCCATCCGGCGCCTCCTGGCCCGCTCGGGCATCTCCTACACCTATATCTCCTCGGATAAGAGCAGCCCCGCCTCCCCCCAGCACACCCTGGTCCTCTTCGATGACCCCGCCCAGCTGGAGAGCTGCGCGTGCGGGGCCGTGCCCTTCCACCGCGTGGCGGGCTTCGAAACCCGGGACGCCGTCTCGAGCTGGCACGCCCGGCGCACCCTCCAGCCCGGGCGCGTCAGCCGCCGCACCTGGACCGGCAACACCTGGAGCCTCCGGAGTCCCGAGGAGCCCGGGGTCCAGGGTCAGGGCAGCTATGGCCAGAGCCTGGCCTCCACCCTGGAGGACTACCGCTACGAGGGGGGCCAGGAGCACACCCAGGACGAGGATCTCGCCACCCAGGCCGCCGGGGTGGCCTCCAGGGCCAGGGAGCAGCGGGCCCTCAGCTACCTGGGGGGCGGCAGCGTCCGGGACTTCCAGGCGGGCCAGCGCTTCACCCTCACGGGGCACCCCCTCCACCCCGCCCAGGACTTCGTCCTCCTCTCGGTGGAGCTGGAGGCCCGCAACAACCTGCCCCTGGGCCTCCAGGAGCTGCTGAAGCTGGTTTCGGAAGAAGGCCCCGTCTACCGCAACACCTTCACCTGCATCCCCGCCAGCAGCCCCGTGGTCCCCGAGGCGTTGCTCGCCCCCGATCCAGGACTCCTGACTGGCACCGTGGTGGGCCCCGAGCGCAGTGAGATCCACACCGAGGAGGGGGGCCGCATCAAGGTCCAGCTCCACTTCGCCCGGCCCCAGGACCACGACGGGGCCGGGGCCTCGGGCACCGAGGCCGACAGCGTCTGGCTGCGGGTGCTGCAGTTCGGCTCCTCCCGGGGTGTGGGCAGCCACTTCATCCCCCGGGTGGGGGACGAGGTCCTCGTGGGCCCCCTGAACCAGGACCCGGATCACCTGGTGGTGATGGGCATCCTGCCCGGGGGGATCCGCCAGCCTGGGCGCTTCAGCGAGGTCTCCAGCCTGCCTGCGGACTGCGCGGTTTCGGGCTACCGCTCCCAGGAACACGGGGGCCATCGCGGCAACCAGCTCCTCTTTGACGACACGCCCAGGGAGCTGCGCACCCAGCTGGCCAGTGACCACGCCAGGAGCGAGCTGAGCCTGGGCTGGATCACCACCCCCCGACAGGGCGGCCAGGCCAGTCCCCGGGGCCAGGGCTTCGAGCTGCGCAGCGAGGCCTACGGCGCCCTGCGGGCCCCCAGGGGCCTGCTGCTGAGCACCGAAGGGGGCACCCATGTCCTGGATCTCCAGGGCCTCCTAGGCCAGCTGGGCAGCGCCCAGTCCCTGGCGGAGTCTCTGGACCAGGTGGCCACCAATCACCAGATGCACCCCCTGGGGACCCTGGAGGCAGGCAAGGCCGCCCAGGAGGCCCTGGGACAGCAGGCCGACAAGGGCGTTCCCGCCTTCAGCGAGCCCCTGCTGGCCCTGAGCAGCCCCGCAGGGATCCTCAGCGGCACCCCCGAGAGTCAGGTCCACAGCGCCGGGAAGGACCTCCGCCTGGAGAGCGGGCAGGACAGCGCCTGGGTGGTGGGGCGGCGCCTCACCATGGCCGTGCGCGAGGCCTGGGGCGTATTCGTAGAGAAGGCGGGCCTCAAGCTCACCGCAGGCAAGGGCAACGTGGAGCTGAGCGCCCACGAAGGCCAGATGAGCCTGGCGGCGGAGCAGGAGGTCAAGATCCTGAGCACCGACAAGGGCGTGGAGCTCCTGGGGAAGGAATACATCCGGCTCTGTGCTGGTGGCGTAGAAGTCCTCCTAAAGGGCGGCAAGCTCACCCTCACCCTGCCGGGCAAGCTGGAGGTGAAGTCGGCGGGGATGGCGCTGGTGAGTGCCGAAAAGCCTCCGTTGGACCTTCCCCGGTTCCCCCGGTCAGCCATGGCAGAGCGGTCCTTCAAGTTCAACCTGCACCTTGCAGATGCTCCTGGCCCACAAGGTCATCCCCTTGCCCACACCCCATGGAAGATCGCCTGGGGACCGGAGCCTGTGGGCTTGGGTTGGGTGGAGGAGAAGCACTTGGTAGCGGCAGGCGAGACCGATGCTGATGGCCGCATCATTCTGGTCGGGGACCTGGAAAGCCGGGTCTCCAAAGCCTACTGCGCGGATCCTGACAGGACCTGGCTGGTCTTCCCCGGTCATGTGGTCAAGCTCGCCGTTGCCCAGGAGCAGCCAACCTGGACTGAGGAGGACAGACTTCTCCACGCCCTGAGCGCGGCGGACTTCAGTCCGGAGATCCCGACAAGTGCCTGTGCAGCAGGGGTCAGTGAAAACCTCGCCCATGCCCACGCCCGGATGGGCACCCGGACCGAAGGGGACCTCCTGGCCAAGTTGAAGGAAGGTGGGGATTAAGATGGCGAATCAGGGCGAAATCACCCAGATCGTGGACAGCAACGGGAACCCCCTGGGCAAAGCCTCCAAGAATCCGGGATGGGGCATCATCGATGGAACGCCCCCCTTCAAGGGCAACGAGCTCCCCTGGGCTTCAGGTTGGAAGCCCCGGGCGGCGATGCCCCAGTGGGGACCCAGCTTCTCGCCCATGCGGGATGGCAACCAGGTCGAGTTCTTCGTGACGGGGGTGTCCTACTTCGATCACCTGTATCAGAAGATCGCAACGGCTGAAAAAAGCATCTTCATCACCGGGTGGCAGATCAACTTCGATCTCATGCTGAGTCACGACAAGACGCTCTTCCAGTGCCTGCTGCAGCGACTGGAGGCCAACCGGAATCTGCGGATCTACGTCCTGCCCTGGATGTCCCCCAAGGTCGGGGTGGACACCTGTGACTTCGAGACCACCCTGGCCTTTCTGCACCTGAACGCCGGTTCCCAGGGCCACCAGCGGGTCTTTGTCCTTCCGGCGATCCAGCAGTCCGGCATGACCGGTCCCCTGGGCACCGCCTTCTCCCACCACCAGAAGTCTGTCGTCATCGACAATCAATACGCCTATGCGGGCGGAATCGATCTGGCCTATGGCCGGAAGGACGACGGGCGTTTCTCGGTGCAGGCGGAGTGGCGGGTGAACCGCGAGTTATACAATTCCTGCATCCCCCCTATCCACAGCGTGACGCACCAGGAGCGGATCAACCACCTGACCCGGGGTGAGTTGTTGGCTGCGTGCTCAGACAATTGGGCCACCAGCGGAGCTGCATGGCTTGCGTCAGCGCCCTTTCCCTGGTTGGCGAAGGCGCTCGACAAATCGGGTGACTTCGTTGACATCGCCCGCGACGACTACGCGGTATTGAAGAACAAGTGGGACAACGTGGATCTGGTACCGGCTTTCCTGCACCGCCTTCAGGACAAGGTCGTCGATGAGTCTGCCCAGGAAATCCGGCTGGCTTGGAGTCAGATGCCCGAGGCCATGCGGGAACAGGTCCACGCCCTGATCCAGGCGGGATGCGCCAACAGTTGCGACGCCGGAGCCGCCGTGGTCGCTTGGCTGAATGGTGCAACCCTTGAGGAACTGCCCTTCGGATACTTCGAGAAGGCCGGAGGCATGATCGAGGCCCTCTCCCTCCTGATTGTGAAGGTACTCGGAGGGGCGGCAGCCAAGCGCAAATCCCTGTACGGGAACCTCGCCAAACTGCCCCACATGGCCCCCAAGGGGGATGCGGTGGTCGATCCTGCCAGCCAGCCCAGAATGCCCTGGCACGATGTGCACTGCTGCATTCAGGGACCCTCGGTGCACGACCTGAGCATGAACTTCATCCAGCGTTGGAACAGCATCGCCCGACTCTACAATGCAGGGTTCTGGGAGGGAGCGGGGGCCCTGAGCCGGGAGATCTCCAGGAAACTGCATCTGGATGTCAGCCTCAACGTCAAGGTCCAGGATATCCCGGCGGATCTGCTGCCCCGGGAAACCTTTGTCCAGGGCGGGGTCTCCATCCAGGTGCTTCGGAGCGCTCCCCCAGCGCTCCTGACAGATATTGTCAGAGCCAAGGGCTCTCCGAAGTCCGCAGGCGTGAGCAAGGGGGCAGGCAAGCAGCTCAAGCAGGACAACTGCCTGAAGGCCATGCTCCAGGCAATCCGCAGCTCCCAGCACTTCATCTACATCGAAAACCAGTTTTTCCAGTCGGACTACGGCAAGGACATCACAAGCACGGAGCATTATTCCGGCCCCCTGGGGGCACTGCTGGACATACAGCGGAATCCCTCCTACCAGAAATACGCCAGGATGCTGGACATCCAGGGGGTGCCGGTCGATCGGATCCTGGGAAGGATCCGCTGGTCCCAGGTGGACGACGTTCTGCGGGACAAGCCCGGCGGCGAACTCTTCTGGAGGGATTTGCAGGATGTGCTGAAGAACCACGCCGCCGTGCAGGCCACTACCGTTCTCGGCCATGGCCAGAGGCATGTGAACAACCCCATCGCCCAGGCGCTGGTCTGGCGCATCCGCAAGGCCATCGTGGAGGACCAAAGGGATTTCCATGTCTATCTGGTGGTTCCGGTCCATCCCGAGGGGACTCTCAACACCCTCAACATCATGAAACAGGTCCATCTCACCATGCAGTCCATCTCCCTGGGGCACGACAGCCTGGTCAATGGGGTCCGTCGGGCCATCCTGGAGAAGAGAAGACTCAAGGAGAAGGGCTTGAAGCCGACGGATGCTGGGGCGGAGCAGGTGCGGCATGAGCTGGCGACCATGGCCTTGGACGAGCTTGCGAGGGAAGCTGGAAGCTCCTGGAAAGACCATCTGACCCTGCTCAATCTGAGGAATTGGGCCACGATTGGCGGACGTCCGGTGACCGAGCAGGTCTATGTCCACTCCAAGACCTTCATCGCGGATGATCGGGTAGCCATTGTGGGCAGTGCCAACATCAACGACCGCAGCGAGCTGGGGGACCGGGATTCCGAGCTGGCGGTGCTGATCCACGACTCCCGGGAGGTCCAGGTGATGCTGGATGGCCGCCACCCCGCCAAGGTCAGCGCCTGCGTCCATGAGCTGCGGGCGAACCTGTGGAAGAAGCTCTTCGGCCTGATGGGCAGCGACAAGCCCGCGACTGGCCTGGCGGGCCTCATCGACAAACCGGCGGCGCCCGCCACCTGGAAGGCCATCCAGGCTGTGGCGAGCCAGAATGCCCAAGCCTACGAAAGAGCTTTCTGGTACATCCCGCGGAGCATCACCCACCCCAAGATCCAGGCCCCGACAGGCCTCGTCAAAGAACCCCCGTGTTCAATCTGGCCCACATGGCAATACAACGACTTGGGGAAGCAGGCATCCGGTGGAAGGCTTCTCTACCGGATGCCTTTTGAAGCGGCCTTTTGGCGCAAGGTGGAGGTGCGAGACGAGGCCAATTCCTGGCAGCCCAGCGCTCAGGCCAGGAACTATGGTCGGGCTCCGGAAGAGGCTCCGCAGGGTATCCAGGGCTTTATCATCGAGTTGCCCATTCACTGGACGAAAGGGGAGGACAACGACTCCGGACAGAACCTGACCATCCTGGCTCTGCATCAGGAGGCAGCGCCTAGGGAGGGGATCCAAGCCGAGGGACCCATGCTTGCCCAGACCCCATCCACCCCCAAGGAGACCCCCGCATGAAACTTCCCCTCCGTCTCCTTGCCGCCCTCCTGTGTCTGGGCATGCTCGGCTGCTCTCGGGGATGCGCCCAGCAGCCCCCCACCAAAACAAAGGGCCCCGATCTGCAGGACCTTCGCAAGGCCGCCGCTCCCGGCTCGCCACTGCCCCCCGGGGCTCGCCAGGAGTGTCTGGGGCGGATGATCTTCGCCGTTCCCCGGGGCATGGAGTGGGGAATTGCCTATGACACCGGAGAGAGCTTCCAGGATCGACACGATTACATCGGCTTTCCAGGAGATATCTCCGGGGATGGAGATTGCTCCGCAGTCGGGAACATCACGATCCGGGTCGAGGGACCGGCTCCCAGAAAGATGCTTGATGAGCAGATCAGACTTCATGAAATCCAGAAAAGGCTCACCATCGAGAACCTCATGCGGGATGCTGAGAGCCGAAAAGAAACCATCAAGACTTTAAAGGAGAACCCCAACAAAGAGGACCCTACTGGCATCGCCAAAGCCATCAAGGACTTTCAGGCCGATATCATCCGGGATGAAGCTGGGGTCCAGGATGTCCAGGCCTCTTGGCGGACATACCAGCTCGGACTTCCAGACAGTGCCGCTTACATGGCAGGGGATGGGCTTTTCGCCTACCTCTGGCGCGATGGCAAGCTGCACTGCTTCATGGACAGCCAGGGCGAGGGTGATCCACCTGTGGAGGTCCGCAAGCCCCGCTTTGACGCCTTCGTGCGCAACTATCGGACCCGCAGGCTGTACGAGATCCCCAAGGAGCGGGGCATCTGCCTTCCCTACGGCTTCGTACCGGACGATGGCAGCACGCCCTACACGATCCGCATCTCCTTCCGCTTCGAGGATGCCCTCGGCGTGATATACAGCCTGGGCACCGCCACGGTGGGAGAGCTGGGCTCGGAGCCCACCTGGTTCCATGCCACCAGCAGCGCCGCCGCAGGCATGGGAGGGGAGCTGGAGGGCTACAAGGTCCAGCGCATCGGACCGCGGGGGGCCCGCATCGGCGCCCTCACCGCCCAGCAGGGGGGCTGCGTCGTGCAGCAGCACCCAGAGGGACAGGCCCCCTTCGAGACCTACATCCTCTACACCGGCTATGGCGGCTGGGGCCACTCCCAGGTCCTGCCCACGGTCTCCCTGGACCTCCGCTGCTACGTGGCGGGAGAAGAAGGCTCCACAGCCCTGACAGAGAACCCGCCTCCCTTCAGCGTCACGTATTCCCGCTATGATGCCCTGCTCAAGAGCCTGCATCTGCGGCCTACCACACCGCTGATGCCGGAGCTGGAGGGCCTTTCCGGAGTGTCCAGGTGAGAGGCAATGGCCAAGAGCGGGTCCAGCCCCCCAACGACAAGGACAGCAAGCCTACCTGCTCCATCTGGCCCACATGGCGCTACAACGAATGGGGGAAGCCCGCAGGCGGTGGCAGGCTCCTCTACCGGATGCCCTTCGAGGCAGCCTTCTGGCGAAAGGTGGAGGTGAGGGATGAATCCAACTCCTGGGAGCCGAGCCCCCAGGCCCAGGGCTATGGCCGAGCTCCAGAGCAGGCTCCGCAGGGCATCCAGGGTTTTATTGTGGAGCTGCCCATCAACTGGACGAAGGGTGAGGACAATGACTCCCGACAGAACCTGACCATCCTGGCTCTGCACCACGGAGCACCGGCTCCGGAAGGCGTGGAGGCTGAGCGCCCCATGCTGGCCCAGACGGAGACAACCCCCGAGGAGACCCCCGCATGAAGGTCCCACATTGCGTGGCCATTCTCCTCTGCCTGGGGCTCATCGGCTGTTCCAGAGGGTGCGCTCAGCCTCCTCCACGGACCCAGGGACCCGACCTCCAGGACATCCGTAAGGCCGCCGAGCCTGGCCCATCCCTTCCCCCAGGCGGCCGCCAGGAGTGCCTGGGGCGGATGGTCTTCGCAGTACCCCGGGGCATGGAGTGGGGAATCACCTACCAGCCTTGGCAGAGCTTTGAGGAGCGCCATGACTACATCGGCTTCCCGGGGGATATCGCCGTGAATGGGGATTGCTCGGAAGTCGGGCCTATCACCATCCGTGTCATGGGGCCCGCACCCAAAAAGCTCCTGAAGGATCAGATCAGCTCCCATCAGGCCGGGAAATCACTGGCCATCAAAGACCTCCTCCATGATTCCGAGAGCCGGAAAGAAACGATCAAAACCCTGAAGGAGAACCCCAACAAAGAGGACCCCGTTGGCATCGCCAAAGCCATCAAGGACTTCGAGGCTGATATCAAGGATGACGAGGCCCGAGTCAAGGCCATCAGCGAATCCTGGCAGCCCTACGATCTGGGACTGCCCGACAGTGCTGCCTATATCCAGGGAAGCTCCCTTTTCGCCTACCTCTGGCGCGATGGCAAGCTGCACTGCTTCATGGACAGCCAGGGCGAGGGTGATCCACCTGTGGAGGTCCGGAAGCCCCGCTTTGACGCCTTCGTGCGCAACTACCGGACCCGCAGGCTGTACGAGATCCCCAAGGAGCGGGGCATCTGTCTGCCCTACGGCTTCGTACCGGACGATGGCAGCATGCCCTACACGATCCGCATCTCCTTCCGCTTCGAGGATGCCCTCGGTGTGATCTACAGCCTGGGCACCGCCACGGTGGGAGTGCTGGGCTCGGAACCCACTTGGTTCCATGCCACCAGCAGCGCCGCCGCAGGCATGGGAGGGGAGCTGGAGGGCTACAAGGTCCAGCGCATCGGACCGCGGGGTGCCCGCATCGGCGCCCTCACCGCCCAGCAGGGGGGCTGCGTCGTGCAGCAGCACCCCGAGGGACAGGCCCCCTTCGAGACCTACATCCTCTACACCGGCTATGGCGGCTGGGGCCACTCCCAGGTCCTGCCCACGGTCTCCCTGGACCTCCGCTGCTACGTGGCGGGAGAAGAAGGCTCCACAGCCCTGACAGAGAACCCGCCTCCCTTCAGCGTCACGTATTCCCGCTATGATGCCCTGCTCAAGAGCCTGCATCTGCGGCCTACCACACCGCTGATGCCGGAGCTGGAGGGCCTTTCCGGGGTGTCCAGGTGAGAGGCCATGGCCAAGAGCGGGTCCAGGCCATGGGTAAGGCCGCGCTCCGGAAGCCCTGCCACGGGGGACATCGGAACTTTGCTCTGCCTGGCCTCAGGCCGCCCGGAAGGGCCGTCCCACCATGGAGAAGTAGCGGTAGGCGGAGGCCTTGGACAGGCTCGCCAGGGAGGGGTGCCCGGCCCTGGGACCGAAGCGCCGCGCACAGGCAATGAGATCCTTCATGCTCCAGGGGGCATCTTCAAAGCCGAAGGTGCTCGGGGACAGCTCCAGGAGCCCCACCAGCCAGGCGATGGCCTCGGCGGGGCGACCGCTGGAGGGCTTGCGTCCCCGCCGCTCCTTCAGGGAGGACAGGGGGCCCAGACGCAGGGCCTGGTCGATGAAGCGCAGGGCCCGGGGCCGGTTCAGCCCGTGGCGGGTCATGATCTGGCGGACCGCCAAGCCGTCGGCATAGTCCAGCAGCACCTTGGCCCTGACCAGACTCGAGGAGGAGCCGCCCCTTCGGACGACTTCAAAGAGCTGGTCCCGGGTGAGGGGATCAAGGATCAAGGGTTGCCTGACGGAGGGTCGTCCCATGGTGTCTCCAGCACAACAGAGGCCTTCACGGCCTAGACGATGAGGGTTCCGAGATTGAGGCTCCGTCCGAGTTCGGCCTGGAAGGGGCCGGAGCGGCGCCCCTCGAACTCCAGGCTCACGGTGTAGGACCCGCTGTCCCCGGGCAGCCGGTCGAAGCGGAAGTCGCCGAAGGCATCGGTCATCGCCTCAGCGAGGACCCTGCCGTCCTTTGAGAGGACGGCCCTGGCCCCCTTGGCGCAGTCCATGACGCCCCCCCTTTCCACAGCGGCACTACCGCCGATGAAGACCCGATCGAAGCGGTAGAGGTTCCGGTAGTAGACATTGGGGCGCGTCCCCCACTCGGGATGGAGCTGCTCCAGCCCCTCCTCCTCGATCATGCGGGCCAGCTCGGCCTCCTCCAGCTTGATGACCTTGAGGGCACCGGCGAAGCAGGCCTGGGAGCAGCGGGTCTGCTTCCAGCCTTCATCCAGCAGATGGGCGCACATCGTACACTTCTGGGGAACATCCTGCTCCCCGTTCCACTGGATGGCCCCATAGGGACAGGTCTTGACCAGGTCCTGGCGCCCCTTGGCCCTGACGGGATCGATGAGGACGATGCCATCCTCCCGGCGGGTGATGGCACCCCCCGAGGCCCTCACGCAGGGGGCCTCCTGGCACTGCATACAGGGCGTGGGACGGTAGGCCACATCGATCATGGGGAACTGGCCTCGCTCGGTCCTCAGCACATCCATCCAGCGCTGGCCGTGCAGGGCCTGGGGAGCACTGTAGCCAGGCCAGTCATTGTCGACGTGCTCGTCCTTGCAGGAAATGAGACAGTTGTTGCAATCCCAACACTTGGCCACATCGATCATGAAATACCACTTGGCCATCAGAGGCCCTCCCCGTTCCACCTGCAGACCTCCAGCAGGGTCGAATTGCACATGCCGTGGGACTTCTTGATGATCATCCGGCTCGGGGTCAGGCCATTGATGCAGCCTCCCCGATCCACGCTCTCGCCGGGCTTGCCCACGGGGGCGTAGACCGCACAGGACTCATAGGAATGGACCACGCCCGGAGGCAGGCGATCCGTCACCTGGGCGGCGCAGACCACCGCGCCACGGTCGTTGTAGAGCTTGATGAGGTCGTTGTCCTTGATGCCGCGGGCCGCGGCATCCTGGCGGTTGAGGCGGGCGACCCAGTAGTACCAGCCGTCCACCAGCACCCGGTGGTCCTTGACATCGTTGATAACGCTGTCCTTGCCGTCCCCCATGGTGTGGAAGGAGAACTTGGGATGGGGGCTCATGAGCTGGAGGGGGTATTTCTGCTCCAGTTCGGTCCCGGGTCCCTCCCAGGAGCGCCGGTATTTCATGACCGGTGGCCGCTCAGGGTCCTCCGGATCAAAGCGCTTGAGCGTCGAGGACTCGAACTCGATCCGGCCTGTCTGGGTCCCGATGCCCTTGCGGAAGCCATCGGTGTAGTCGCCGGGGAGCGGGGTGAGCTCGGGGGTGTCCTTCTGGCGTCCCTCATAGAACCAGCGGTAGGAGACGGGGTCGCGGCGATCCTCCGGCAGGGGGGGCACCACGTAGTAGCCCTTCTTGAGGAACTTCTTCCACGACATGCGCTTGGGCACATCCGTGGCGTGGAAGTAGCGCTTGCACCAGTCGAACTCCGAAGTGCCTTCGCTGAAGGGAGCCGCCACCCCCAAGCGCTCCGCCAACTCCTGGAAGATCTGGTAGTCGGACTTGCTTTCGCCGAGGGGCTCGATGGCCTTGTGCTGCATCACGATCACCCGGTGGTTGCTCTGGGTGAAGGAATGCTGAATGTAGCCGCCGCAGTTGGCGTGCTCGCCGATGTCCCAGCGCTCGAAATTGGTACAGGCCGGCAGGATGATGTCCGCATACTTGGCCTCGCCCTCGAACCAGATGGACTGGTTCACGACGCACTCCAGGCTCTCGGAACGGTACATCCGGGCATAGCGGTTGCTGTCCACCATGGTCCCGAAGTGGGAGCCGCCGTACTTGTAATAGAGCCGCACCGGTGAGTGCCCGGGCGAAGGGTACTTGTATTTGAAGAACTGGCCCTCAATCGTGCGGGGATCGGTCGGATAGCCCTCGCACTGGCCCTCCATGATGGCCTCGGGGATCTTGAGGCGGGGCACCAGCTGCTGGACCGTGTTCATGGAAGGGGTCTGGGGCATGCGCTGGTACATGTTGACCAGGGCTCCGGTCCCCTGAGTGTCAGCAGACATACCGCCCTCGGAGTAGCCGGGCCAGAAGAAGCGGGTGTCCACCGGGGTCCCCTGCTGGAGCCCCCCCATGTTGACCCCGGGCTTGCCCAGCCCCTGCATCCCCATGAGGTAGACCATGCCCCGGGCCCAATCCGTGCCCGTGGCCTGCCGGCAGGCCCCGCCGAAGGCGATGATGCCCCCGGCGGCCAGATAGGTGCGCTTGCTGCCCCACTCCCGGGCCAGGGCCCGGAGGTCCTTGGCGGGCACACCCGTCTCGACCTCCTGCCACTCGGGAGTCTTGGGGGTGCCGTCATCCTCGCCCAGCACATGGGCCTTCCACTTGTCGAAGCCGTGGGTCCGGGTGGCTACGTATTCCTTGTCGTAGAGATCCTCTGTGATCCACACGTAGGCGATGGCCAGGACCATGGCATTGTCGGTGCCAGGCCTGGGGGCCAGCCACTTGCCGGGAAAGAGGGCCGCCGTGTGGTTGTAGTAAGGATCGATGTGGACCACGGGGATGCCGAGTTCCTTGAGCCACTGGCGCCGGATGGTGCCGTCCCCGGCGCCGTAGACGCCGCTGGTGGCCTCGGGATCGCTGGACCAGAAGACCACCATCTCGGCGTTCTGCAGCAGGTCCTCCACGGTGTTGTATGTCTCCCCGCCGCCGTTGTGGGCGGTCTGACCCCAGTGATGGGAAGCCCCCCAGTACCAACCCTCCCAGCTGTCGGGGTTGTGCCCGACGGGCGTGAAGCCCAGGGTGTTGAAGAAGCGGAGGCGGGCGCTGAGCCAGTAGCCGATGGCACCCCAGGTGTGGTGGGAGCCGCTGCCGTTCATGATGGCGCCCGGCCCGTGGACCTGCTTCACCCGCTTGATCTCCTTGGCCACGAGGTCCAGCGCCTCGTCCCAGGAGATCCGCTCATAGCCGGAGATGCCTCTGTTCTGGGGATTGCGCTCGCCGTCGGGGTCGAAGTCCACCCGCTTCATGGGATGGAGCAGCCGGTCCTTGGAATAGATCATGGACTTCCAGGCCAGGCCGTAAGGGCTCAGAGTCGCCTTCTTGGGGGGGCTGAGCTTCTTCCCGTGGGCCGTGATGACCCAGGGGTCCGCATCCTCTGCATCGAAGTCGATGGGGGTGATGCGGAGGATCCTGCCGTCCTTCACATAGACGAAGACGGGACCGCCGTTGGTACAGTTGGTGTAGCGCTTGACGCCCTTGCCCATGTCCACGCCACAGTCGGCATTGAGACGCAGCATCATGTTCAGAGTGTCGGCCACCCAGAAGACATCCTCGTCCCTGCCCTGCACTTCCATCTGGAAGGCCTTGGCGGCACTGATGAAGTCCATCATGTCCTTGGTGGGGCTCATGAGACGGTTGGCTGTCACCGCATCCTCGAAGGACATCACCACATCGGGCCCCTCGTGGATACCCTTGGCAGAGCTGACCCTGCCCTCCTTGAAGAAGAAGGTCCGCCCCCGGGAGTTGTCCCGCAGCTTGAACTGGACCACCAGGTTCCGCTCCGCCAGGCGGCTCTGGAACTCGGGGTACCACTTGGCCGCCAGACGGATGACCTTCTCCATGCCATAGAGCACAACGGAGAACTGGGTATTCGCAAGCAGCATGGATGACCTCTGAAAATTTCCTGAACACAATTCGTACATGGGTCTTGATACACTTCTACATCCAGAGTCATGCCAAATATTTACTTCTTTATTTGCAACATTTGAAAAGTCGTGCACGATTGATATGCCAAATATCGCAATACACAATCACCATATTCGGCGATACAATAGGCCATTGCCGCATTCGACAATTCGGAGACAGCCTTGACTGACGCCACCGAATCCTTCTTTCGCGAGGTGACCCTCAAGGTCTGCAGCAGTCTGAACATCGAGACCGCCATGCAGCGCACCTTCCCGATCCTCGCGGGGGCCATGCCCCTGGAGGAGATGCGCCTGGACATGCTCGACCACAGCCTGGGGGCCATCCGCCGCATCGCCCACATCAGCGCCCAGGGTATCGAGCCCGCAGGGGCCATCTTTCCCGTGCCGGAGCACGCCTGGAACTGGTGGCACCAGCAGTGGGCGCCGGTCATCGTGGATGACCGGCACACCCCCCTTCCCACCGCCCTGGGCCGGATCATGAAGGTGGAGGGCTACTCCGAGGTGCTCCTCCCTCTGCGGATCGAGGGAAAGCTCTTCGGCCTCCTGGTGCTGCGCGCCAAGGGGGAGGGCTGGTATTCCCCGGGGCACGCCGAGCTGCTCGCCACCGTCGCCGACCCCTTTGCCATCGCCCTCTGGAATGCCCTGGCCCACCAGGAACTCCTGAAGAACCGCGAGGAACTCCTGGACGACAAGCACTTCCTGAGCCGGGAGATGGCCTATGCCACCAGCCAGGACATCATCGGCGGCAATGGAGGGCTGCGCCATGTGGTGGAGATGGTGCGCCAGGTGGCCCCCCTCCACAACACCGTGGTGATCATGGGCGAAACCGGAGTGGGCAAGGAGGTCATCGCCAGCGCCATCCACTTCGCCTCTCCCCGACGCGAAGGCCCCTTCATCAAGGTGAACTGCGGGGCGATCCCGGAGAGCCTCATCGACAGCGAGCTCTTCGGCTATGAAAAGGGGGCCTTCACCGGAGCGTCCAGCTCCAACCGCGGCCGCTTCGAACGGGCCGAGGGGGGCACCATCTTCCTGGACGAGATCGGTGAGCTCTCCCCCCAAGCCCAGGTCCGTCTGCTCCGGGTGCTCCAGTCCAGGGAGATCGAGCGGGTGGGCGGCACCCGCACCATTCCGGTGGATGTGCGGGTCATCGCGGCCACCCACCGAAACCTCGAGCAGATGGTCTCCGAGCAGAAGTTCCGCGAGGACCTCTGGTACCGCATCAATGTCTTCCCCATCATCGTCCCCCCGCTGCGACGGCGGAAGGAGGACATCCCGGCCCTGGTCCGGCGTTTCATCCAGGTCAAGGGGCAGGAGCTCGGCATGGCAGATCCGCCCACCATCGCTCCGGGCGCCCTGGTACGGCTGAGTGAATACGACTGGCCAGGCAATGTCCGCGAGCTGGAGAACCTGGTGGAGCGCGAGTTGATCCGCCATCCGCAAGGTCCTCTCCTCTTCGACAGCCTGTTCCCGGGTGGCCAGGACCAGCCCTCGAAACCCCTCGCAGCCAGCGGCACCACCAATCTGGACGAGGTCATGGCCCAACACATCCTGTCCATCCTCCGGCGGACCGGGGGAAAGATCCACGGGCCCGGCGGAGCCGCGGAGCTCCTGGGGATCAATGCGAGCACCCTGCGGAACCGCCTGCAGAAACTCGGCATCCCCTACGGCCGCAGGACCGCCCCCCCCCAGCCCTGACCCGGACACCGGGACTCCAGCTCCGGCCCGGACGGGCCGATGGAGATTCCCTAAAAGTCACGCGGCCCCCCTTGTTTCTGTCAACCTTGGGAGTGCCTATTCCGGGACACCCGGATCGCAAGGTGGGACACCACCCTGCAGCCTCAGGAGTCACAACATGAAAGTCATCGGTCTCGTGGGATGGAGCGGCAGCGGCAAGACCACCCTCCTGGTGGAGCTCCTGCCCCTGCTCAAGGCTGCAGGGCGCACCGTCTCCACCATGAAGCACACCCACCACCGCTTCGACATGGACAAGCCGGGCAAGGACTCCTTCCGCCACCGGGAGGCCGGCGCCTCGGAGGTGATGATCGTCTCCAGCCAGCGCTGGGTGATGCTCCATGAACTGCGAGACGAGGCTGAGCCCCCCATCGAGTTCCTGATCGACCGGATGAGCCCCGTGGACCTGCTCATCATCGAGGGCTTCAAGACCCATCCCCACCCCAAGATCGAGATCCACCGGGCCTCGGAGGGCAAGCCCCTGAGCCAGCCGGACGATCCCGATGTCATCGCGGTGGCCAGTGATGAGCCCATTGCAGGCCTGAAGGTCCCCCTCCTGGATCTCAATGCCCCCCCGGCCATCGCGCGGTTCATCCTCCAGGCCACGGGTTTCGCCGACTGAAAAGTCATGGCCACGACAGGGGGATCCCGGCATCGAAGGAACAGAGTCGGCAGGAAAGAGCACCAGACCGACTTCCAGAGGAGCATCCCATGTCCACGAAGACCCAGGCCAGCGACATCCTTGACAGCCTCCAGTGGCGCTATGCGACCAAGCGCTTCGATCCGGCGAGACCCGTCAGTCCCGAGGACTGGGGCACCTTGAAGGAGGCCCTTGCCCTCTCGGCCAGCTCCTACGGGCTCCAGCCCTACCGCTTCATCCTGCCCGAGAATCCAGCCGTCCGGGCCCGTCTGAGGGAAGCCGCCAGGGGCCAGGCACAGGTCACCGATGCCAGCCATCTGGTGGTCTTCGCCGCCCGGGACAGGATCACCCTGAAGGATGTTGAAGACTACGTCGCCCGGGTCGCCCACACCCGGGACCAGCCCCTGGAGGCCTTCGGCGGCATGCGGAACACCATCGTCAGCGACCTGGTCGAAGGCCCTCGGGCCCCCGTCGCCGGACACTGGGCCGCACGCCAGGCTTACCTGGCCCTGGGCAACCTCCTGACCACCGCCGCCCTGCTGGGCATCGATGCCTGCCCTATGGAAGGCTTCAGTCCTGCGGAGTTCGACCGGATCCTGGGACTGGAGGGCACGGGCTACCACACGGTCTGCATGTGCGCCCTGGGCTACCGGAGCCCTGAGGATGCCTACGCCAAGGCCACCAAGTTCCGCTACCCGGCCGAAGAGCTCTTCATCCTAAAATAGCCGCCGGAGGGGGCGGACTTGGACATCAGACATCTGGACTACTTCGTGACGGTGGCAGACTGCCCCAGCTTCACAGAGGCCGCCAGACAACTCCAGGTCACCCAGTCCGCCGTGAGTTACCAGATCGCGGAACTTGAGCGCCGCCTTGAGATGAAGCTCTTCATCCGGGACCGGCATGCCATCAGGCTCACCCGGGCCGGCGAGATCCTCAGAGACGAGGGCCGCAGGCTGCTGAGGGACATGGAGGAGACCCTGGCCAGGGCCAGGCTGGCTGACCAGGGAGAGCTGGGGACCCTCCGGGTCGGCTTCCTGGGCTCCATGGAGCGGGTCATGGGGGCCACCATGCGACGCTTCCGCCAGAAGCACCCGCAAGTGGACCTTCAGGTGGAACACCACCACATGCAGGGCCTGGAAGAGGCCCTCACCCGAGGGACCGTGGACTTGGCCCTCACCGTTGCGGTGGGCCTGGACCTTCCCGAGGACTACGAGATGCGGACACTGTTCCCCGATCAGGCTGTGGCAGTGCTCTCCGCCGAGCACCCCCTGGCGGATCGGGAGCACTTGACCCTCTCCGACCTGCGGGAAGAACCCCTGATCCTCATGACCGCAGACTCGGGACAGCGGGCCCGGCGCTGGCTGATGGAGCGTTTCCGCCGGGCAGGGGTTGAACCCCGGGTGAGCAAGGAGACCCCCAGCTTCGAGAACCTGCTCTTCCTCGTGGAGACCGGCCAGGGGGTCACCATCCTCTCCCGGCACATCATCCAGTTCTATAGCCACTACCAGATCCGAGCGGTGGATCTGGATGGCCAGGATATGGACTGTCGGGCTGTTGCCATCTGGAAGAAGGCCCTCGAGAATCCCGCCGCCGCCCTCTTCCTGGCCGAGCTGGAACCTACTGGAACCTGACTCCTGGGATCCGCGCATCCAGCAGGTTGCCCACCGCCTTTTCGAAGGCGGAAGCGGCCTTGGCGTAGGCGATCTGGCTCTGGATCTCGGAAGCCCGGGCCGTGTCCAGATCGTTCTGCTTGGAAAGCACCAGGAAGTTGGTGCTCATGCCGTTGTCGAACTTCTTCTGCTCAGCCTCCAGGTCCCTCTCGCGGAAGATCCGGGTCTTCTCGGCGGCCTTCACGCCCTTTTCCGCAGCCTCCACGTTCCGGATGGCGGTCCGGACCTCCAGGACGATCCCGAGCTCTGCATCCCGCCGGGATAATTCGCTGCTGCGGGCGGCGGCCCTGGCCTGGGAGAGGGCCCCTGCGGCTGCATGGTTCCCCAGGGGCATGGAGAACTGGAGCCCCACTTGGTAGCCGGGGTTCTTGAAGCCCGTCAGGTCCGAGTTCATCGAACTCAGGCTCCCATAGCTGTCCGAGGCTCCGTTGTAGGCCACATAGGCGTCCAGCTGGGGACGGGTGCGGTTGGCGGCCGCCCGCTCCAGGATCCGCTTGGAGTCGACCGTCAGCTGGGCTTCCTTGAGCTCCACGCGCCGGTCCAGGGCCATCTTCACCGCAGCGGCCTCGTCCAGGCCGATGTGGGAGAGACTTGGGGCATCGGTGGTCCGGATATCCCCGGGGCGCTCCGCCTGGGCATAGAGAATGCGGGTCAGGGCATCCTTGGCGTTGAACACCTGGGCCTCGGCACTGATGATGTCCTGCTCCCGGAGCGCCACCGTGGCCTCAGCCGAGGTCACCTCGATGGGAGCAAGGGTCCCGACCTCCACCCGGATGCGGTTTTCCTTGAGCTGCTTCTGGGCAAGGGCCAGGGAGAGCCGCTTGTTCTCGAGGTTCCGCTCGGCGTAGACCACATCCCAGTAGGCCGCTTCTGTGGAGGCCACGAGCTCGATGATCGTCTGCTGATAGGCGTAGTCGGCAATGAGGGTCCCCTTCTGCGCCACCAGGAGCGTGGCCGCCGTGGCCTCGCGCCCGAAGTTCCGCAGCAGGCTCTGGGTGTAGGAGGCACTCAGACTTCCCGAGTAGGGGCGGGCCGTTCCGAAGGGGTACGAGGCACCCGAGTAGGTGTAGGTCCCAGTAGAGTTGGTGTAATCGGGGGCGTACTTGGCGGTGAAGGTCCCCCCCCACTCGAAGAGCTTGGAGACTCCCGCCTCCAGGTTCCGGGTGCGTGTGGAAGCCTCGGTGGTCACGAGGATCGGGTCCGACTTGGAGGAGATGCTGGTGCTGGTGGTGTCGGCGTACCCCAGGGCCAGGCTGCCATTGAGGGTCCAGTCGAAGGTACCCCTGGCCGCAGTCTCGGTGGCCCGGCCGTTGATCTCGCGGGTCTCCCGGGCGATCTGCACCTGCAAGTTGTTGCCGAGCGAGAGTTCGATCGCCCGGCGCAGCGAGATGGGGGTCGCCTCCTGGGCCACCAGACTGTAGCTGACCAGGAGGATCGGAAGCAGACGGAATGGAGGCATCACCCTCTCCCATGGAAAACAGACGGATCTGGACCTCTGCGGCCTACGCTGCGGCCTTGGGAATCGTTTAGGAGCCCCCGACCGAAGACCCCATTCCAAGAGGATGATGAGAGGGGAGTCACTTGGCAAGAACCATTTCATCACTTGTTGAATTTTCATGTTCTTGCCCCTGAATACGTGCGGATTGTACCTGGCCCCCTTCGGGAACCCTGGTATAGTTGTGCAATTACCCGGATGACGGACAGCAAAGGGACCATGAAGAAAGCGGCGAGTGAAGTGGAAGAAGTGGAGAACGAGAGCTCGGGCATCCGGGTGATCGCCCGGGCTGCCGATATCCTTCTGGCCCTGAGCAACCATCCCGACGGCCTTTCCCTGCGGGAGATCGCCCAGTTGGTGCGTCTGCCCCGGTCCACGGTCCAGCGGATCGTCTACTCCCTGGAAGAGGCGAATCTGGTCATTGCGGCCTCCCCCACCAGCGGCTTCCGCCTGGGGCCGACCCTGACCCTGCTGGCGGAGGCGGTGCGCCCCTTCGACATCGCACGCATGGCCCGGCCCCTGATCCTCCAGCTGGCCTCCGAGACCGGCGAGACCGTCGATCTCTCCATCCTGACCCACGGCAAGGCCGTGGTGGTGGACCAGATCTCCGGTGTGCACCCCCTCAAGGCCGTCTCCACCACGGGCAGCTCCCTGCCCCTGCACGGCACGGCCATCGGCAAGGCCCTGCTGGCGGCCCTCCCCCAGAGGGAGCTGGAGGCCATCAAGCCCCACCTCCAGCTCAAGGCCCTGACCAGGAACACCAACCTCTCCTGGGACAAGCTCATGCCCGAGTTGGAGACGGTCCGGGAGACCGGTCTCGCCTTTGATCACGAGGAGTACATGATCGGCATCTCCTCCGTCGCCACCGTGCTCCGCGGCCCTGGCGGCGAGCTGGCGGCTGTCTCCCTGCCCGTCCCCTCCGAGCGCTTCCGCGCCAAGGAGAAGCAGCTCGTCGAAGCTCTGGTCAATCGCACCCAGACCTTCCAGCGCCGCCTTTAGAAAAAGCCCGGGAGCCCCCGGACTTTTTCTGAAACAGGCCAATAAGACCGGCCCCCTCCTTGGGAGGGGGCCTGATTGTTCGTGTCTTTCCCCTTTGAAAGAAAGGCGCCCGAAGGCGCCTTTCTTTTACGGCATGGGGAACATGGGCTCGCCGGTGGTGGGCCAGAAGTCGTGCTTGGAGTTGATGACCTTCAGCTCCCACTTCTGGGGGGTGTTGGTCTTGAACCACTGCCCGAAGACGATGGGCACATGGCTGAAGTGGTTCTTATCGAACTTCACCAGGTGGCGGATGCTCATCATGTTGGTCTCGGCCAGGGCGGCGTTGACCTTGTCCGGATCCACCGAACCGGCCCGCTCGATGGCGTTGGCCAGGACTTGGACGCAGGCATAGCCCGGAGCGATGGCGGGGACGTAGGGGCGGTTCTTGCCCTTCACCCAGCGATCCGCCAGGGACTGGGGCGTGGTGCCGTTGATGCCGACGGCGCCGCCCCCCAGGGAGGGATCCCACCAGACCTCGGTGCTGACACCGTAGGGCAGATCACCGCCCCAGGCGTTCACATCGTCATAGAACATGGCGCCACGACCGATGGACACCATCTTGGGATGGAAGCCCATCCCGGTGGCCTGCTTCCAGACCGCGCCGAAGAAGGGGCCGGGGCAGTTGCCCCAGAGGATATCGACCTTGGCGTCCTGCCAGGCCTTGATGATGGAGGAGAAGTCGGTGGTCTCCAGGGGGACCAGGCCCAGGTTCTTGTCGAGGCCCACCACGGTGTAGCCGAGCTTCTGGAGGGCGGGCCCGAAGAGGGTGTACCAGCCGCGGCCATCGGGCTCGTCGGAGCAGATGATGCCGATCTTCTTATTGGTCTGGGCACCGTATTTGTCCAGCATGCTGGTCCAGGTGCTGAAGATGGTGTATCCAGGCTTGCCCGCGCGGGGATCACCGGCCTCCACGGGGGTGTTGATGGAGAAGCCGCCGACGGCCCAGGAGTATTTCCACTTGGTGGGGGACTCCTGCTTCAGGCCGTTCCAGGGCTCGAAGGGGCCCACGGAAGCGACATAGGGCACCTTGTAGCGGTCGGCCATGGCGGAGACGCCCGCGTGCATGGGGGGCGGGCAGTCCCCGGCCACCACGAACTGCACCTTGTCCTGGAGGATGAGGCTCTCCGTCAGGCTGCCGGCCTTGTTGGGGTCGCTCTCGTCGTTGACGGCCACCAGCTTCACGGGAAGGCGCTTGTCGCCCACCTTGATGCCACCCATCTTGTTGAGGTCCTCCACCGCCGCCTCCGCGCCCCACTGGCCTGCCTGGCCGAAGGAGGCGTACATGCCGGTGGTGGGATTGATGGTGCCGATCTTGATCTCCTCAGCGTTCTTCTTGTCGCAACCGACAAGCACCATCATGAGGGCCGATGCGACGGCGACACCTGCCAAGGCAACCTTGCGGGCCAGGGACTCCACCCCGGACTTTCCTGTTCTGGTCATACCCTTCCTTTCAAGCTTGGTTTTGGGGACAGCACTCAGGACCTTGCAACACGGCATCCAGCCCGAGAGGAGGCGCCCTCAGCACGGCATGACCCTGGGGCTTCGCCCGACCCATGCACAGCCTCCTTACCGGGGATGGATGCCCACCACTTCAGTACACCAGTACCGCACTGCAATCATTTGAACTCAATGCACCAAGCTAACGACTGAGCAGGAAACCGTCAAGACACCAAGAGCCACATCATCAGGAACTTCATCACGCCTAAATCAAGCTTTGGAATTACTTATATTTTTGTTGTCACGACATTAAGATGCAATTTCATCAGTTCCTCATTCATCACAACACGCTACTTAAACCATATTATTTTTTAGTTTTTTGACACACATTCATGTTGAGGTTGTAACCAGTTTTGATGATTATTCATCCACATGACCCAGGGCCAGCTCCCCATAAGGTCGAAGCACAATCCAGCCATTCGGTCACTGCTTCGAGGTGTGCCAGCCCGGCCTGACTCCCAAGAGCCAGAGCAGAAGAGGCCCCGAGGTTTTGCCGGACCTCTCGCTCAAAAAAAGACCCGGCTCGGAGGCCGGGTCCCTGGAGAAATTGAGGTTAACCCTCAGCAGGTCATCAGAAGCTGTAGAAGATGCCCATGCCGTAGGTCTTCACGTCACCGCCCATACGACCAGTTGAGGCAGTAGCGGTGATGGTCTGAGGCACAGGACCCATGGTGTTGTAGATGCCGGCGGCCTTGTTGTTGATCCCACCGTAGAAAGCGTAGATCTCAGAGTTCTTGTTGAAGGCATAGGTGTAGCCCACAGAGTACTGGGTGGCTCCGTCCTCAGCCTTCACGCCATTGGTCTTGCCGTTGGCAGCCTGACCGATGTTGGCCCAGACCTTGTGGTGCTCGGTGATGGGCTGGCCGGCGGACACGAACCAGGCGGTGCGCTTGTAGTCAGCAGCCACGGTTGTGGAGTAGGCCACCCGGTCGTACTCAACCTGCTCAACGGTGGCGGTGACCCGGGTCTTGGTGGGGGCCATCCAGGTCGCGGAGAACTCGAGGCCGGTATCCTTGTCACCCGCGTGGGCGGTGTCCTTGTGGCTCTCGTAGCCCAGGGAGAGCTTCAGGTTGGCGGGCTTGATGTCGTAAGCAGCGGACATGGAGAGCAGGGAGGGGTTCACACCCCCATCCACCTTGTACTCGTTGAGGGCATACATGACCTTGGCCTGGAAGCCCTGGATGTTGGGGGACCAGTACTGGAGGCTGTTGCCCTGGCAGCGCTTGAAGCTCTCGGAAGCCACCGCGTCAGTGGTCTGAGCGAGGACGATGCCGCCCCGGTTGCCGAGGATGGAGACATCAGTGAGGACACCGGCGCGGATCTGGGTCAGGGGGACCTGGATGGCCTTGTAGGGGGTGTCCCACTGGCCAGCCATCACGGTGCCCCAGGAGCCGGTCAGACCCACACCACTGTTCCGGCTGGCCCACAGGTTCTGGTTCTTGGTGCCGGACTCGCTGCCATCGGTCATGACCTGGCTCTCGACCTGCCAGATGGCCTTCACATCGTCGGCCACCTGCATGCCGCCCTTGAAGCCGATGTTGGAGGTGGCACAGCTCATCATCCAGCGCCCAGAGACGTCGGAGCCGTATCCAGCGGTGGCGCCGGTGAGCTTGGCGTTGTAGGCCTCCACCACCAGGGTCCCATAGAGGTTCCACTCGGGGGTGGCGGCGACGGCGGGCATGGCGAGAACACCAGCGACCAGCAGAAGGGAAAGGCGATTCTTCATGACTACTCCTTTAGGTTGTCACCCCGGTTGGGTGGAGGGGTGTGTTGGGTGTTGAGGGTGCCACTACATGAAGACTACATCAATCAATTGCAAGACAGAAAGGCAGCCGTGCTTATGGTCTAAAAAATGGATTTTGAGTATGGTAACTCTGTTTTCTCAGAAAAGCCAGTTCCAAAGCCAATTGGAGGCTGTTTCCTCCAGCCCTTCCCAGGTGTTGCGGATCAGAGCCTCGTCACCGGGAATGGCCCCGAACTCCGCCTTCCGGATGGACCAGGGGGTCAAGGTCCCCAGGTCGCCCAGGAGCGGAGCACCCTGGACGGGCAAAGGCTCCATGGGCAGCGGCTTGAGGCTCCGGTCATACCAGCCATAGGTCATGGCTGCATCGACCATGGCCTTGTAGTTCTCCGGACGGGTGTTGGAGGGGATGTAACAGGCGCCACTGAGGATATAGCCGTATCCCGGCATGCAGGTCTCACAGAGGCGCTTGACCCGGGCGTCCATCTCCTCTGGCGTGCCCAGGATGAACTGGGTGCTGGCAATACCCCCAGCAAGGCACATGTGGTGCCCGATCTCCGCCTTGGCCTTGAAGATGTTGTCGGCCGGGTCGTCGATGTCGAGCAGCACGCTGCCCTTGGGCAGCTCCAGGAAGTGGTGCCAGTGGGGGGACCAATCCCCCTCCAGATAGCAACGGATCTTGTAGCCACCGTCGAGGATGCCCTGGAGCACCTTCTTGAAGCTGGGCCAGTAGAAGCGATCGAACTGGCGCGGCGACATGAAGGTCGGCTTGTGGGTCGGAATGAAGACCGGGTAGCGCCGGAGGGGATCGGCCGTGGAGAGGGCAAAGCGCACCATGATGGGCACCATCACCTCACAGGCCTCCAGGACCTTGTCGGGCTGGCGGAGGGTGTCCCGCAGGATGCCCTTCAGCCCGCGCAGTACATCCCCGATGGCGTCATAGGGCGCCAGACTGGCACCCGCCATGGGCTGGGGCATGCCGCCCTGCACCTGGAGCTGGATGCCCCGGTTGCGCATGATCTCCCCCAGCTTCGCCTGGGCCAGGCCGGCCTTGAGGAAGGCGAAGTGGGAGCGGGCGGGGTCCTGACCCATCTCCCCGAAGATCCGGGGCAGCACCTTCTCCAACATGAAGCGGGTCGGAGAGGCGATGAGGGCATCGTATTCATCCTCCAGCATGTATTCGTCTTCGACGAACTGCAGGGGGATTTCCGGCGGGAGGTCCCGCCCGGAGAAGCGGTAGGTCCGGAGGCCGAGGGCGTCGTAGAGGGGTGCCCAGAAACGGTTGTTGCGGAGCACATCCACTTCCGGGAAGTCGCGGCAGAACTGGAGTTCACTGGCAAGCCACTTGGCCGGATCGTAGATCACCTCCTGCTTGGTGATGCCCCCGTAGGTCTCGGCGAAGGTGTTGGAGCCCACGGCAAGGGGCACACGATCGACGGGCTCCATCGCAATGGCCCGCTGGTAGCGACCAAGGCGCGTCTCGAAAAGCAGTTCGGGCGTCATGTCCATGAAGAGTGGACTCCGGGGCTTCCGACGGATGGATCAGCAGGCAGGAGGAGACAGAAGAACCTGCGCCCCCCCGGAGAGGGGCGCAGGGGTCTTCATCAGGCGGCCTTCTTGTGGAAGAAGTCGGTGGTGAAGGAGGCGAAGATCGCGGCGATCAGGGGGAACATCGCGAAGAACATGAGGTTGTAGCCCACGGGCCAGTGCTTGGCCAGCAGGTAGCCGCCGATGATGGGGCCCAGGGTGCCGCCGATGCGGCCGAGGCCATAGCCCCAGGTGGTGCCGGTGGCGCGGAAGGAGGTGGGGTAGGACTGGGCCAGGTAGGAACCGGCGGCGCCGGACACACCGTGCTGGCAGGCACCGGTCAGGAAGAGAATGACGGTCAGGGCCATGTAGCCGTTGGAGAAGCCGAGGATGGTCACCAGGATGGCGAGGCAGACCCAGCCGATCTGGATGGTGCGCTTGCCACCGATCTTGTCAGCCATCTTGCCGAAGAGGGGGATACCCAGGATGAAGCCGAGGTTCCAGACCATGGTGAAGAAGAGGCCGCCCTTGACGCTGTAGCCCTTGAGGGTCATGAGCTTGGGGAGCCACATCAGCACGCCGTAGATGAAGATGTAGCTGCTGGCCATGAAGAACCAGAAGAGGATGGTGTTCTTGGCGTAGCCACCGGTGAAGAGGTTGCCCACGTTGCCCTTGGTGGGCGCCTTGGCCTCGAGCTCGTACTCGTCGTCGGCCGCAGGGGTGAAGGAGGGATCGATCTTCTGGAGGATCTTGGCGATGTGGGCGTTCTGGTTCTTCTTCTTGAGGTAGGAGATGGACTCGGGGAGGGCGAACTGCAGGGCGACGATGATCAGGACCAGGGCGCTGCAGTAGAACATGTAGCGCCAGCTGGCGAGGTTGGCGGGGCTGATCACAGCCAGGCCGACCAGGGCAGCCACCACGGTGCCGACCGCCATGCCGGAGGTCACCCAGACGGTCAGGGTGCTGCGGTTGGCCTTGGGGGAGAACTCGGAGGTGAAGGCCACCGCCAGGGGGAACACACCGGCCAGACCGAAGCCGGCGATGAAGCGGTAGATGGCGAAGGACTGGAGGCTATGGGCGAAGCCGCAGGCCACGGTGAAGATCACATACATCAGGGTGCCGATGATGATGGAGTGCTTCTTGCCGATGGAGTCGGCCAGGGGGCCGAAGGCCAGGGAGCCGAAGATCATGCCGAACATGCCGGCGCTGCCCAGGTACCCGATGTTCTGGGGCGCCAGGTGCCAGTCCTTCATCAGGTTCGGGATGATCAGGCCGAAGATGTTGATGTCAAAGCCGTCCGCGATGGTCGTGAGCAGGCAGATCGCCACGATCATCTTGAAGAAGCCTGTGAATTTCGCCTGATCTATCATCTGCGTGACAGATACTTTTCGCACTGGTGCCTCCTTGAAAGGATGAGGGATTGAGGGTTGGTTGGTGAAAAAGCAAAGACCTTCGGTGACCTTTTCGAAAAAAGGCTGCATTTTGATGAATATGGAATGTATTTTTTGAGAAGGGCTAGGCCTGCTCCGCTCCCCAGCGGCGGAAACCAGGCATCTCGAGATCGAAGACATCAAGGATCTTGCCCACGAGGTGGCGGGTCATGTCCTGGATGGTCTCGGGAAGGTTGTAATAGGTTAACATCGGGGGCATCACAATGGCCCCGAGTTCCGCAGCCCGCTGCATATTCTGCAAATGCACCAGGCTCAGGGGTGTTTCGCGGGCGACGAGGACGAGCTTCCGACGTTCCTTCATCACCACGTCTGCGGCACGCAGCAGCAGGCTGTCCGAGTAGCCTGTCACCACGCCGGCGAGGGTCTTCATGCTGCAGGGCACGATCACCATGCCCTGGGTCCGGAAGGTCCCGCTCGCGATGCTGGCGCCCACATCACCCATGCGGTAGCAGTGGGTGGCCAGGGCGACGACATCTTCGAACTTGCAATCCGTCTCCTGTTCGATGGTCAGCCTCGCCCCTCCCGAGATCACCAGATGGGTCTCCCAGTCGGGGAAATGCTTCATGACCTGCAGCAACTCGATGCCAATGGGAGCCCCACTGGCACCGGTCATGCCAACCACCAGACGCTTCTTCATGGTCCCGGTTTTCAACCCAAACCCCCACTCCCATTCCCGGGATTTCCGAAGAAGCGCCCGATGGCCATGACTACAGCTCCAGAGGACGAGTGGAGGGCTCGAGCCACTTCTCGTAATCCGGGACTTCCTTGAAGGGAGCGCGCTTGAACTCCTCCTTGATGCCGTAGGGCACCGTGCAGTCGAAGATGGTCTTGCAGGCCAAGCCCCGGGCACGGATGGCGTTGTTGTAGGCGGGATCCTGCGAGGGATCCAGCTGGTGCGAGCGGATGTTGGGCAGGAAGGTCGTGTCCAGGTTGCCCTGGTAGCGGGTGGTCATGGCCCAGATCACGTCGTTCATGTCGAAGGGATCGACATCCTCATCGACGAGGATGACATTTTTCAGCTCGCAGAAGGCGGAGAAGGCAAGCAGAGCGGCCTGGCCCTGGCGGCCTTCGTCAGCGGGAGTGCGCTTCTTCACCTGCAGAACCGCCATCAGCTTGCCACCACCGGGGGAAGCAGCGTAGACGTTCTGGAGGAAGCCGGGAATGGCCTTCCCGATGAGCTGGATGATGCTGGCCTCGGTGGGGATGCCGGCGAGGTTGACATGCTCCTCGCTGCACCCGATGCAGGTCTGCATGATGGGGTTGCGGCGGGTGGTGACGGCCTTGACCTTGATGATGGGGAGGGAGGGATTGGCGGGCCCGTTGTAGCCGGGGAACTCGGGCATGGCGCGGCCCGTGTGGGAGTTCTGGTCCTCCACCACACGGACGTTGGGCAGCAGCTCGCCCTCGATAACGATCTCGGCACGGGCCAGGGACTTGCCATCGATGGTCAGGGCCTTGGCCAGCTGCACCGCCTCCTGGCGGATGCCGCCTGCGATGCTCAGCTCGTTGAAGCCCAGGGGAGTGGAGGGCGCCTCGAAGCAGGCGGCGATGTAGACCGCGGGGTCCAGGCCGATGTTGATGGTGATGGGCATGGCCTTGCCTTCCTTCTCGTACTTGTCGCGGAAGGTGCCGAGATGGCGGCCCATGGAGATGAACATGGAGAGGGTGTCGGGACCCTGGAGACAGAGGCGGTGGATGGTCACATCGGTCTCGCCGGTCTCGGGGTCGGAGGCACAGCAGAGGCCCATGGTGATGAAGGGACCGGCATCCACGGGCGTATTGGTGGGGGCGGGCAGGAGCTTGCGGATGTCGAAGCCGGGGTCGGTGGCCAGGTGGACGACCTCCTGACTGGGGGCCTGCTCCTTGCTCACAAAGACGGGATCGATGGGGCTCTTAAGGGCATCAGCCATCTTGAAGCCCAGCCGGTCCACGGTGGTGCCCAGCATCATGGCCACACGCTTGCGGTCAGCCAGCATACCGATGTTCACCCGCCCCTGCTCGAAACCCTTGATCTTGTTGAAGATCATCGTGGGCCCCAGCTTGGTGGGGCGCTCGGTGGTGCCACCGGCACCAATGTAGCGATAGACACCGGAGAGCTCGGCAATGGGATCAACCTCGACATCAGTGCAGACGAGCTGGCCTGGGATGCCCTCCAGAAACTTGAGCGCCGAGCGCAGATCATTGATGGCTGGCTGGGTGGACATTGCCATTCCCCTTTCTAGTAAATACTGCGATCATCGTTTTTTTCTGAAACGGAACCGCGTCATGGTGGAAATGCGATCTACCGGACAAACGTAGGCTCTTTTGGAGGGCCTTCCAGTTCTGGACATGCTTGTCGGATGGAAAACAGAAGGGTTGATCCATATTTACGATCCCCCTGTAAAGCGTCCAATATTAATGTGAATTGCGATTGATCACGTCTGCCTATCACTGGGCCACAGGCTCAAACAGAGACTATAAATACATGGAACTACGCCAGCTACGCTACTTCATCGCCGTCGCAGAACACCTCCACTTCCGGAGGGCCTCGGAGGTGATGCATATCGCACAACCTTCGCTAAGCCAGCAGATCCATCAGCTTGAAGAGGAACTGGGGGCGGTCCTCTTTGATCGTAATCAGCGGAAGGTCACCCTCACCCCGGCAGGGGTCGTCTTCTATCAGAAGGCCAAGACCCTCCTCCGGGATGCCGAGCGGGCCCTGGAGGACACCCGGAGGGTGGCCCTCGGCCACGCCGGTCTCCTGAGCCTATCCTTCATCACCACAGCCGCCCTTGAGGTTCTGCCTTCCACCGTCAAGGAGTTCCAGAGCCTGAACCCCTCGGTGGAGATCAAGGTCCTAGAGTCCGCCCCCAAGGAGCAGTTCACGGCGCTATACGAGCGCGCGGTCGATATCGCCCTGGTCATCGCCAAGGTGGAGGACCCCGTCTTCGACACCCTCACCTTGGCCCGCTACTCCATCATGGCTGCAGTCCCGGACAACCACCCTCTGGCCTCCCAGGCCTCGGTCTCCCTCAAGGATCTCTCCACGGAAGTCCTCATCGTCCCGGAGAAGCACCCCTTCCCCGGCCTCCACGCCCTCATCCACTTCTCCTTCCAGCTTGCGGGCCTCGAACCAGCCCGGGAGCTGAACATCCGCCTGCTCCACACGGGGCTCCTCCTGGTGGGCTCAGGACTCGGCGTCTCCCTCATCCCCGAGGTCTTCAGCCGCTTCCAGACCCCAGGGGTCGTCTATGTGCCCCTGGACCCCCCCATGCCCCCGGTGGAGATCAGCGCTGTCTGGCGACGGGACGGGGTCTCCCCCCTCCTCCAACGCTACCTGGAAGTACTGAGGGAATACGCCAACCAGAATCCCAGAACCCAGAACCCGATCTGATTCCGACCCATCCCCTGCCAAAGGCGCCCCCGATCGGGGGCGTTTCTCTTGGGGATCCGTCGTCCGCCAAGGCGTCTCTCCCCCCTCTCCCCGGGGGCCGCGGTCCGAATGGAATCACCTCTGCAATCAGCACTTCCAAACAACCGCAAACCCGTCACAACCATTATGCGATACAGCAGTACCGTCATACGGTTTAAACACCTCCAAGATACCGGCTCCCCCACCCCAGGTCAAACAGCCCACGCCCGCTCCGCGAAGCCCCTTGGATCCGGACAGATGGCTGGCCCTCCCTGCCTGCTTCTTCTCTCTGCATTTCAACACTTCCCCCCCAGGCAGGGAGCATCGCCCCCCAGTCCGCTCCCGACCTCCCACCAACGCTCTCTCCAGCCATGTGCACCCGGTCGACCCTTCGCCAGCCGCCCCGCCCATCCCCCTTCGGCTACCCACATCTAAATACTGAAATAGCAGATAGAAAACCATGCAGTTGAGGAGATGTCTCAAATAGAGTTGTTATGTACCGCAATGCGGTACATTTATTTCACTCTATGGCGATTTCCACTTTACAGGTGCGTCCGGACTCGTTTAATGTTGGTACAAACGTCCCGCTAGACAATACATAGGCCTCCTAGGCCAAAATCAAACACAGCATTGCTTCAAGTTACCAAACCAGGAAGGAGCCTAAGGCAAGCCAGGTCTTTGGAATCATGAAATTCCAGTGACCGAAACAACTTCAGGATTGAATTCTCCTGAACCATTGCTTTAGACTCTGCGCAATTCTCCCCAAAAGCCCAAGCAACCCACCAACCCCCATTTCCACCAAAAGGAGGGAAAATGTCTACAGCTTTACTGTACGCGATCGCGTATTACGTGATCGTCTTCCTGGGCACCCAGCTTTACCTGCGCGGCAAGGTGAAGAACATCGAGGACTTCGCGGGCACCAACGCCCTCGGATGGGTCCCGGTGGCCCTGGGCCTGACCCTCATCCCTCTGGGTTCCGGCCACACCATGTCCCTATGGGAGGCCTCGGCCGGCCTGGGCTTCTCCGTCCTCTGGTGGCCCGTCATCGTGGGCGGCATCTTCCTGCCCATCATGATGCTCTGGCTCGGCCCCTGGCTGCGCCGGATGAAGGTCGAGACCTTCCCCGAAGGCCTTGAGCTTCTCTTCGGCAAGAACATGCGCTACCTCCAGGGCTGCACCAACGTCTTCACCTGGACCGGCATCGCCATGTCCGAGACCCTGGCCACCGGTGCCGCCATCTATGGCCTCACCGGCGGTTCCATCGCCTACAACCCCTGGTGCATCCTCATCGCCTTCCTGCTGATCCTGGCCTACGTGATCTTCGGTGGTGTGCTCCAGTATTCCTTCGTGTCCACGGTCAACGCCATCGTCATGATCATCGGTTCCTACCTGGCCCTCTTCCTGGTGGGTGGCTGGATCACCGCCCACGCCCTGGGCTGGCACGGTGTCATCGACTTCTACCAGTCCACTGGCCAGATGTGGAAGTTCAACCCCTTCAAGATGTCCGGCCCCCTGGTCTTCCAGATCATCATCCCCATCTTCGTGCTGCACGTCTCCGCGGCCGCTGTGAACCAGGGCACCTACATCCCCATGCTGGCCGCCCGCACCGATGCTGACTGCCGCAAGGGCGTCTTTGCCGCCGCCGGCATCAACGGCATCTCCTCCTTCCCCTGGGTCTGCATGGGCATCATCGCCATGTCCCTGCCCGCCATCGCCAAGATCGGCCCCAAGCTCTCCGTAATCGAGCTGGCCATCCGGACCATGCCCCCGATCATCGTGGGCCTCCTCATGGTCTGCCTCCTGGCTGCCACCCTCTCCACCGGCGCCAGCGTCATGATCGGCAACTCCACCATCATCGTGAACGACGTCCTCAAGCGGGCCATGTTCCCCCAGATGAAGGACGAGACCCGCATGAAGCTCATGCGTCCCATGATCATCATCTGCGGCATCCTGGCCTGTGTGCCCGCCTTCTTCGCCCCCGTGATCTTCCCGATCTTCCTGTGGTGCTTCTCCTTCGGTATTCCCATCTTCGTGGTCTACTTCATCGGCATGACCTGGAAGCGCAACGTCACCGCCGCCTGGATCACCGTGATCGTCGCTTTCGCCATCAACATGATCTGGACCTTCGCCCTGCCCTCCTGGGTGCCCCCCGGTCCCTGGCAGGCCACGGTCTACCCTGTGGTTGTGAGCTCCCTGGTCCTGGGCATCATCCTTAACGCCATCATGCCTGGCGAACCGGGCTACCTGCGGGTCCTCAAGCAGAAGAAGTTCAACGCCCTGGCCGCCGAGTAAGCCAAGAAAGGAGATACACACATGTGGGCACTTAAGATCTTCCTCGTTGAGTTCGGCCTGACGCTTTTCTTCTCCGTCCTCATTTACGCCATTTGGCGCATCGGGCACCCCGGCCAGACCTGGTAGACCGGACCCCTCACCTCATCTAGGAGAAATCACCATGGATGCAACGCAAACCATTGTTGCCGCCTATCTCGCAGGGATCGGGATCGTCCTCGGCATCCTCTGCATCATCGGCACCTTCATGAACAAGGGCCGCGCCAATTAGGCGCCCCTGGGAAGATGGAGTCCTGAGTGTCCGGTTCCTGACCCGATCTCGGCCACCCACCTCCTGAACCCCGCAGCAAGGCACATGACTCCTGGGGCCCCCTCCAGGAGTCATGTCTGCATAAGGGGAACCCCATTCCCCCGGCCGGACTGCCCCGATTCCTCTATCTGTCCCGATGAGGCAGGATGGAAGAGTCCCCAGTCCCGGGTCGCCTCCCCCAGGGCGTCCGCCCCAACCTCAACCCTCCCCCTGTGGCTCCGACCACCCAGAGAATCGAATGCCAGAGCACCTACTACACGTCCCCTTGATCGCAGTCCTGCCCTTTGTCCTCATGCTGGCCAGCATCGCCATCATGCCCCTGGCGGCCCCCCACTTCTGGGACCACAACCGCAACAAGGGCATCTTCGCCGCTGTCCTGGGCATTCCCGTCGCCATCTGGCTGATCAGCCACAACCCGATCCACCTGGCCCACGTCCTCCATGAGTACGTCTCCTTCATCTGCCTCCTGGGCTCCCTCTTCATCGTGGCGGGCGGCATCCACCTGGGCGGCGACCTCCGCGCCACCCCCCGCAACAACACCATCATCCTGGCCATCGGTGGCATTCTGGCCAGCATCATCGGCACCACCGGCGCCAGTATGGTCATGATCCGTCTGCTCCTGCGGACCAACTCCGAACGCCACAAGACAGGTCACCTGCCCTTCTTCTTCATCCTCATCGTCTCCAACGCCGGCGGTCTCCTCACCCCCTTGGGCGATCCCCCGCTCTTCCTGGGCTTTCTCCGCGGCGTCCCCTTCTTCTGGACCATGAAGCTCCTGCCGATCTGGGTCTTGGGTCTGGCCTACCTCTTGATCGTCTTCTTCATCGTGGATCGCAAGGCCTACGGCAAGGAGACCCTGGAGGACCTGGTCACCGACGAGCGCCAGGTGGTCCCCCTCCAGGCCGAGGGCATGCTCAACATCCTCTGGCTGGTCGTTGTCGTTCTCTCCGTCTTCATCCCCACCCCCTACCGCGAGATTGTGATGGTGCTGGCCGCCCTGGCCTCGCTGAAGTTCGGCAGGCAGACCGGCCGTGAGAAGAACGAGTTCAACTTCGGACCCATCATCGAGGTGGCGGTGCTCTTCATCGGCATCTTCGTCACCATGGTGCCCGCCCTCCTCCTTCTGGAACAGAAGGGTCCCGAACTCGGCCTCTTCAAGCCATGGCATTTCTTCCTGGTATCGGGCGCTCTCTCCAGTGTCCTGGACAACGCCCCCACCTACCTGACCTTCTTCACCACGGCCCAGGCCACCGCCGCCTCCCTGCACCTGCCCACTGCCGTCGTGGGTATCCCGGCCAACCTCCTGGCCGCCATCAGTGCCGGGTCCGTGCTCATGGGTGCCAACACCTACATCGGCAACGGACCCAACTTCATGGTGAAGGCCATCGCGGACTCCTCCGGCTACAAGACCATGTCCTTCTTCCACTACGCCTTCTGGGCCATTCTCACCCTGCTGCCCCTGTATTTCTTCACCGCCTGGCTGCTGCCGCACTACTGATCGCCGCCAAGCGACCCAACCACGGGCAGGGCACCGAAAGGGCCCTGCCCGTTTTTCAGTTTTCGGCAGACCTGCCGATGTGCTGAAAAGGATCGAAATGGACAGCCCTCATGCCCCGTCCGCCACTTCTCAGGAAAAGAAGACCAGTGGCGGTCGCTGCGGGCTCTCGGCATACTGGGACGCCTGTACCACTTTCACGCAACGCCGGGAGCTGAGCTCCCGTTCATGACCGAGGCCCGGATTATGGGAAGCCAGATCAAACAGAAATCCCGCGAAGAGATGGAAGCCGCCCTCAACGGGATGAGCAAGAAGGAGCTCATCGAGATCGTGATGAGCGCTACGGCCCAGTCCGAGTGGTCGATGGAGAACGCCCGCAGGATCATCACCCACCTCAAGGTGCTCTGCCACCGCGCCGGGGGGACCCTCAAGTACACCAAGGCGGAGTTCGAGAAGGCCGCCGCTGACGACCCCCAGTACAAGGAGGACTACGTCCAGGAAGATGGCCAGGAGGTCTGCCTCCTCCAGGTCGTCACCAAGAGCGAGGAAAGCAAGGAAGACAAGCCCAAGTCCTGATAAGGCACTGAGGTGCGGCCGGTTCCCGGCATGGAGGGCTCTTATGACAATTTGGCTGCGGTACACCCAACTCACCTGGCAGTTTTTTCTTCTATCCCGGGTTCCCTTCTGATAGGATCGGTACAGATGATCCACACAGCGGGACAGTTTTAAACACCTCAGGAACGGTCCCAAGCCTCCATACGAGCAGCTCTGATTGACAAGAGGAGTCCCTATGACGAAGTAGCCCGAAGTCATATCTCCCCCAACAGTGCCGTAAAGATTTGTCCCAAGCATTAACAGGTCGATGCATCCATCAACACCCCACTCAAGGAGCAAAACATGGGTAAAGAAGTTCGCCTGACGCAGGGCACCACCGGTGGTCCCGTTTTCGTCTACGTCAAGGACGGCAAGATCGTCCGCATGACCCCCATCGACTTCGATGACAAGGTCGACGCCCCCTCCTGGAAGATCGAGGCCCGCGGCAAGACCTTCACCCCCCCCCGCAAGACCTCGGTGATGATGTACACCGCTGGTTTCAAGTCCATGATCTACAGCGACAAGCGCAACATGTACCCCATGAAGCGTGTCGACTTCGATCCCAAGGGGAACCGCAACATCCAGAACCGTGGCGTCTCCGGCTACGAGCGCATCTCCTGGGATGAGGCCATCGACCTGCTCTGCAGCGAGATCAACCGCATCAAGCGTGAGGCCGGCCCCGCCGCCATCTGCTCTTCCCCCAGCTCCCACCACATGTGGGGCAACGTGGGCTACCGCCACTCCACGTACTTCCGTTTCATGAACATGATGGGCTTCACCTATGCCGATCACAACCCCGACAGCTGGGAAGGCTGGCACTGGGGCGGCATGCACATGTGGGGCTTCTCCTGGCGCCTCGGCAACCCCGAGCAGTACGACCTCCTCGAGGACGGCCTGAAGCACGCTGAGATGATCGTCTTCTGGTCCTCCGACCCCGAGACCAACTCCGGCATCTACGCCGCCCACGAGTCCACCGTCCGCCGCTGGTGGCTGAAGGAGCTGGGTGTGAAGATGGTCTTCATCGACCCCTTCTACAACCACACCGCCAGCATCATCTCCGACAAGTGGTTCTCCCCCAAGATCGGCACCGACCACGCCCTGTCCTTCGCCATCGCCTACACCTGGATCACCGAGGGCACCTACGACAAGGAATACGTCGCCCGCAACGCCTACGGCTTCGAGGAGTGGTCCAAGTACGTCCTCGGCGAGACCGACGGTGTGCCCAAGACCTGTGAGTGGGCCGAGAACGAGTCCGGCGTCCCCGCTCCCGAAATCCGCGCCCTGGCCCGCGAGTGGGCCAAGAAGAACACCTACCTGGCCGCCGGCGGCCTGGGTGGCTGGGGCGGCGCCTGCCGCGCCTCCCACGGCATCGAGTGGGCCCGCGGCATGATCGCCCTCGCCACCATGCAGGGCATGGGCAAGCCCGGCTCCAACATCTGGTCCACCACCCAGGGCACCCCCGTGGACACCGAGTTCTTCTTCCCCGGCTACGCCGAGGGCGGCATCTCCGGTGACTGCGAGAACTCCGCTGCCGGCTTCAAGTTCGCCTGGCGCATGTTCGACGGCAAGACCACCTTCCCCAGCCCCTCCAACATCAACACCTCCGCGGGCCAGCACATCCCCCGCCTGAAGGTGCCCGAGTGCATCATGGGCGGCAAGTTCCAGTGGACCGGCAAGGGCTTCGCGGGTGGCGACATCCAGCACCAGCTCCACCAGTACCAGTACCCCGCTCCCGGCTACCCCAAGATCAAGATGCTGTGGAAGTACGGCGGCCCCTGGATCGGCACCATGACTGCCACCAACCGCTACGCCAAGATGTACACCCACGAGAGCCTCGAGTTCGTCGTGAGCCAGTCCATCTGGTTCGAGGGTGAGGTTCCCTTCTCCGACCTGATCCTCCCCGCCTGCACCAACTTCGAGCGCTGGGACATCTCCGAGTTCGCGAACTGCTCGGGCTACATCCCCGACAACTACATCCTCTGCAACCACCGCGTGATCACGATGCAGGCCAAGTGCATCGAGCCCGTCGGCGAGTCCAAGTCCGACTACGAGATCTACCGGATGATCTCCAAGAAGCTGAACATCGAGCAGATGTTCTCCGAGGGCAAGGACGAGCTGGGCTGGTGCGAGCAGTACTACAACGCCACCGACATGCCCAAGCACATGACCTTCGCCGAGTTCAAGGAGAAGGGCTACTTCGTGGTGCCCGACAACACCGAGCGCAAGAAGACTGTCGCCCTCCGCTGGTTCGCCGAAGGCCGTGAGAAGGACACCCCCGATTGGGGCCCCCGTCTCAACAACCAGGTCAACCGCTGCGGCCTGCAGACCAGCACCGGCAAGGTCGAGTTCATCTCCACCAGCCTCACCAACTTCGAGAACCAGGGCTTCATCGACGAGCACCGTCCCGCCATGCACAAGTACGTGCCGGCCTGGGAAAGCCACCACAGCCCCCTGGCCAAGAAGTACCCCCTCGGCATGCTGGCTCCCCACCCCCGCTACTCCATGCACACCATGGGTGACGGCAAGGACAGCTTCATGAACGACATCAAGGACCACCGCGTCCTGATCGATGGCTGGTACTACTGGATCGCCCGTCTGAACAGCATCGATGCCGCCGCCCGTGGCATCAAGGAAGGCGACCTGATCCGCTGCTACAACGACCGCGGCTCCGTCATCGTCGCTGCCCAGGTCGGTGAGCGCGTCCAGCCCGGCACCGTCCACACCTACGAGTCCTGCGCCGTCTACGCCCCCCTGGGCACTGCCGGCAAGTCTGCTGACCGTGGCGGCTGCATGAACATCCTCTCGCCCGATCGCTACATGTCCAAGTACGCTTGCGGCATGGCTCCCAACACCGCCCAGATCGAAGTCGAGAAGTGGGACGGCGGCGTCTACGAGATCTACTGATCCTAGGCCACCGAGCGCACATAATCCCAAAACTAGGAGAACAAGCCAATGCCCCAGTTCTACATGGTTATTGACACGGCCAAGTGCCATAACTGCAACAACTGCCTGATGGCCTGCAAGGACGAGCACGTGCTGAACGACTGGCCCGGCTACACCGCCGCCCAGCCCCGTCACGGCCACTACTGGATCAACCACTTCCGCCGTGAGCGTGGCCAGTATGCCCGCAACGACGTGGCCTACCTGGCCATGCCCTGCCAGCACTGCGAGAACGCCCCCTGTGTGAAGGCCTCCAACGGTGCCATCACCCGCCGTCCCGACGGCATCGTGATGATCGACGCTGAGAAGGCCAAGGGCAACGAGGCTCTGGCCAAGTCCTGCCCCTACGGCGCCATCTACTGGAACGAGGAGGCCAAGGTCGCCCAGAAGTGCACTGGCTGCGCCCACCTCATCGACAACGCCGAGTGGGCTCCCAAGATGCCCCGCTGCGTCCACACCTGCCCCACCGGCGCCATGGAGTTCCACTACGTGGAGCCCGCCGAGATGGAGATCAAGATCCAGGCTGAGGGCCTCCAGGCCTACAAGGCCGAGCTGGGCACCAAGCCCCACGTGCTCTACCGGAACCTCCACCGCTTCACCAAGAACTTCATCACCGCTGGCGTGCTGGTGAAGGGTGACTGCTTCGAGGGCGCCACCGTGACCTGCAAGGGCGCCGGCGTCGAGGCCACCCAGACCACCAACTTCTTCGGTGAGTTCAAGTTCGACGGCCTGGAGAATGGTGACTACACCATCGAGGTTGAGGCCGCCGGCAAGAAGGCTTCCTGCACCGTGACCATCAAGGACGAGTCCCAGAACATGGGCTTCATCCAGCTCTAAGGTCATGCTAGAAAGGGGGGGCCTCCATTCTTTGGAGGCTCCCCTTTTGCTACCTACCCTTGAAACAGAAAGGCAGTCCAGACATGAAAGAAATCGTCATCTTCAACGGCAGCCCCCGCATGGACGGCAACACGGTCACCGTTCTCAACACCATCGCCCGAGGCGCCCGTGACGCCGGGGCCGAAGTCAAGTTCTACACCCTCTTCAAGATGAAGTTCATGGCATGCCAGAGCTGCTTCGCCTGCCGAGAGAAGGACGATTGCATCATCAACGATGAGCTGCACGATGCCCTGCAGAAGGTCAAAGACGCCGATGCCATCGTCATCGGCTCGCCCATCTACATGATGCAGATGACCGGCCCGGTCAAGAACCTCTATGACCGCCTCTTCCCCCTCACCGACGTCCATTATCAGCCTCGCTTCGGCGAGAAGAAGATCGCGACGGTCTACTCGCAGGGCATGGAGGACCCTCACATGTTCGACTCCTACTTCGAGTACACCGCCGCCATGTTCCCTGCCCTGGGCTTCAAGCTGGTGGACAACATCGTCGTCACCAACGGCAACGACCCCGAGAGCGCCGAGCACAACGCCGAGCTGAAGATCAGGGCCTATGAGCTGGGTCGGTCGCTGGCTCGCTGAACCTGTTTCCCTGCACTCCGGACGGGGCCCTTCGGGGCCCCTTTCCTTTGCCTTCCGCCCCGGTCTTCCCCTCCACCTGAATCCACTCCAGAACTGAAAGGCCTGCTATACTTGGTACACTTGCACCGCTTGGTGAGACACCAACAACATCACAAGTGCCTTTTTAACAGTCTATAGATATTCAAGAGGCTCGCTCCCTTAGCCCAAGAGCCTCCACCCATTCCGCTGTCACCGATTTCCGAAGGATTGCGCCATGCGGGGCGAGAAGCGATTCACGAACAACAGCACCGGACAGCCGGTCTTCGTGGACACCCTCGGGCCCAGGGCAGAGCAATACCCTGACACCGTCCTGCGCTTCACGGAGATGGCCGGCATGGCCGAGGAGGGTTTGGAGGCCACCCAGACCCTGGTCTTCTGGTCAACGGAACCGGAAGGACTCCCGGGAGGACCGGACAGTGCGCAGATCCTCTTCCGCCTGCAGGCCCGGGGCGTGAAGATGATTTTCATCTCCCCCGACTTCAGCCCCCTCGCCGGGCTCTTCGCCGATAAGTGGTTCTCGCCCCGCCCCGGCACGGACGCCGCACTGGCGGATGGTCTTGGTTATGTCTGGATCACCGAGGGGCTCCGGCAAGAGCCCCCCGCAGATGGGCGAGCAGGGGACAGAACCGATTGGCGTGCCCACATCCTTGGGGAGCTTGACGGCATCCCCAGAACCCCAGAGTGGGCCGCCAACGAAACCCGCATCCCTGCGCGGGAAATCAGGGCCTTGGCCCGTGAGTGGGGCAGCACACGCACTACCTTGGCACGGCATGGCCGTTGGGGCGCCGAGACCGCTGGTGCGCCAGGCAGGCCCGGCCCCGCCTGGCCCCTGGGTTCCCAGGCCATTCATGGAGAGCCCAGGGTCCAGATCGGAGAGCGGGAAGGAGCCGGCGCTTGAAGAAGGTCCATCTGGTCATCGATGTGGCCCGCTGCCACGGTTGCACGGCCTGCGTCCTCAGTTGCGGGGATGAACACTTGGGGAAGGACCACGCCCCGATCGCCCTGCCCAAGTCAGACCAGAGCCAGCGCTGGATCGACATTCTGCATCTGGAGCGCGGCCAGTACCCCCTCCAGGATATGTGCAACCTCCCCCGGCCCTGCATGCATTGTGAAGCAGCGCCCTGTATGGCTGCGGGTCCGGAAGGAGCCGTCCACCGCCGCTCCGACGGCATCGTGATCATCGATCCCCTCAAGGCCGCCGGACACAGGGAGCTGATGGAGGCCTGCCCCTATGGGGCCATCCACTGGAATGAGGAGTTGCGGGTTCCCCAGAAGTGCACCCTCTGCGCCCACCTCCTGGATCAGGGCTGGTCCCAGCCCCGTTGCACCCAGGCCTGCCCCACCGGGGCTCTGGAGTTCGCCTTCCTGGAGGAGTCCGACATGCTCCTGAGGGTGGTGGCCGAGGAACTGGAGGTCTTCCACCCCGAATTCGGCACCCGACCCCGGATCTGGTACCGGAACCTCCACCGCTTCACCAAGTGCCACATCGCCGGCAGTGTGGCCCGGGACTATGGCCTCGAGTGCGCTGTCGGCGCGGAGGTGAGCATCACCCACCTCGCCAGCGGGAACACCTGGAGTGCCCGCACCAACAACTACGGGAATTTCAAGGTGGACGGCCTCGACCCGGAGAGCGGGACCTACCGGGTGGAGGTCCGCCTGCGCGGCCTCTCGAGGTCCTGTGATGTCGACCTCCGGGACAGTCTCAACCTGGGCGTGCTCCACCTCTGACCCACCAAGCCCCCCCTTCCATGGAGCCGTCCGCACCATGACCAGCTGCCAAGAAGCCCTGAACCTGATCCTCAGCGAAGTCGCTGATCTCCCCATCACTCGCATCCCCCTTGAGGAGGCCCTGGACCGTGCTCTGGCCCAGGATCTCTACGCCAAGGCCTCCATCCCCCCCTTCACCAACTCCGGCATGGACGGCTTCGCCGTCAGGGCCGAAGACCTCCGCCCCCGCTTCCGCCTCCGGGTGGAGGGCCGCGTGGCCGCCGGGCAGACCCCGCCCCACAGCCTCCAGAACGGCACCGCCATGCGCATCATGACCGGTGCCCCCCTGCCGGAGGGTGCCAACACCGTAATCCCCCTCGAGCACACCCGCCAGGGGCGGGACTGGGTGGAAGTGATGCAGACCGTCGAGAGGGGGTCCTTCATACGCTGGGCGGGGGAGGACCTCTCCCCCGGCACCATGGTCATGGAGGCCGGCGCCCAGCTGAAACCCGCCGCCCTCGGCGTCCTCGCCTCCCTGGGCTTCACGGAGGTCTCCGTGCACCAGCGCCCCCGGGTGGCGGTCATCAGCACCGGTGACGAGCTGGTGCCGGTGGCCGAAGAGCCCGGCCCCGGGCAGATCCGCGACTCCAACACCTACGGCATCAGCGGCCAGGTGGCGGCGGCCGGAGGCATCCCCGTCCCCATCTCCCGGGTCCCCGACCGCCCGGAGGAGATGCGGGAGGCCCTGAAGCAGGCCCTCGCGGAGTGCGATGTGATCCTTACCGCAGGGGGCATCAGCGAGGGGGACTTCGACTTCGTCAAGCCGACCCTGGAGGCCCTGGGTGCCCGCAAGGTCTTCTGGAAGGTGGCCCAGCGCCCCGGCGGTCCCTTCGGCTTCTGGATGGTCGGCTCCAAGCCGGTCTTCGGCCTGCCCGGCAATCCCGTCTCTGCCATGGTCATGGTCGAGGAGTACGTCCGGCCTGCCCTCCGCAGGATGCAGGGCTTCATGCACCGTCTCCGTCCCGTGAGGACCGCCAGGCTGGAGGATGCCTGGGTCAATCCCCGGCCCGATGGAAAGGCCAACCGCCTCCGGGTGATTGTCCGGGAGGAGGCCGAGGGACTGAGAGCCCGTCTGACGGGTGCCCAAGGCTCGGGCATCCTGAGCTCCATGCTTCACGCCAACGCCCTGGCCCTCATCCCCGAGGACACTCTGGAGCTGGCCCCAGGCGCCCTCATCCAGGTCCGCCTCACCGAGCTGCCCGAGGACCGTTAGCAGCCCAGGGCCCCGGCAAGCCGGCGGAGGGCCGCCCGGGCACTGTCCCAGCCCACCAGGGCCAGGGCCTCCTCCAGCCCGCACCAGCGATAGTCCCGGTGCTCCTCCACGGCAAGGTCCAACACCGCATCCACCGACACCTCCATGTGGAAGCAGGTCTCCCGGAAGAAGCCCCGCTCCGGAACCCGGAAGGTGTGGGAGAGCCCCAGGTCACGCAGGGGTCCCACCAGCCCTGTCTCCTCCTGCACTTCCCGGAGGGCCGCCTGTTCCAGGGTCTCCCCGGGCTCCACCATCCCGGTCACCGGGGACCACCAGCCCCCATCCCAGGGCTGCCGCTCCAGGATGAGGTACTCGATCAGTCCCGCCCTCCGGCGCCAGACCGACACCGAAATGCTGGAGGCGGGCTCGGGGGCCGTCCGGAGCTCTAGGCCCAAGGTCTCGCCCAGACGCCGCGCCAGGGTCCGTGCAGCCAGATCCCAGCTGGGACAGGCAGCCCCCAGCAGGCTGGCTAGGCTGCAGACCCCCCGGTCGGCCATGCCACAGGGCGTGATCCATCCAAAGGCCCGCAGGTCAGGGGCCACGTTGAAGGCCAGCCCATGGGTGGCGACGCGGCGGCTCACATGGATCCCCAGAGCTCCCAGCTTCCGTTCCCCCACCCAGATCCCGGCCCGCCCCGCCTCCCGGCGGGCCGTCACGCCGAAGTCCGAGGCGGTTCGGATCATGGCCTCCTCCAGGGCCTGGACAAAGGCCCCCACACCCCTCCCGGGCACCGGGCAGACCGGGTAGACCACCACCTGCCCTGGCCCATGCCAGGTGACCTGTCCTCCCCGATCCGTACGATGAACCGAGATCCCCTCCCGGGCCAGGATCTCCGGCCCCACGTGGATATCCCCCTCCGTGGCATGGTGGCCCAGGGTATAGACCGGGTCATGCTCCAGCACCAGCAGGTGCCCATCCTCTCCGCCCCGCACCGCTTCAGCCAGATCCCTCTGCAGGGTGAGCCCCGCCGTGTAGAGCACGGGACCCAGGAGATGCAGGGTGGCGCGGGCGGTCATGGGATGACTCTAGCGGATCGCCGCCTCGATCATGGCCCGGACATTCTCGGGCTTGGCGTTGGGGGGACAGGAGCAGCCGCAGGAGAGGATGAATCCGGGGCCGCTGGACTCGATCAACTCCCGGCAGTAGCGATACACCTGTTCCGGCGTGCCCAGGACCAGCAGGTTGGCGGGCACATCGCCCTTGAGGGCGATCCTCCCCCCCAGCCTCTCCCGGATGCGGGCCATATCCGTGGCGCCATCGGACTCGAAGACCACCGTCCCCGGTTCGAAGACCCTGAAGTGATCCAGATCCCGCTCCCAGTTGCTGTCACAGTGGATGTTCGTCACCAGGCCCAGGCTGCTGACCATCTCCACCGTCCGGCGGATGTAGGGGAAGACGAAGCGCTGCCAGAGCTTGGGATTGAAGAATTCGCTGGCTCCCCGGGCTGGCGAGAGGGCCACCACCGGCGAAGGATTGGGACTGGCCAGTATCTGCGCCTTCAGCTGCGCCAAGGTGTCGGCCTGGATGATGTCCAGCACCTCCTCCACCTTGTCGGGCATGGCATAGAGATCCCGCATGAACTTGGCCATGGAGCGCCCGCCGGAGAGGAACTCGTTCACGGTGATGGCCACCAGCTTCCCGTACACCAGATGCCCCTGGGCATGGAAGCGATCCAGGGCCGCCGGAAGATGGGCGCGCTCTGCCGCCAGGGCCTCCACATCCACGCCCAGCCGCTCCCCCAGATAGGCGGGCATGAAGGCCTTCCATCCCCTGCCCAGGATGCTGTCATAGTCCTCCCGGGTCATCACCTCCCGCTCATCCAGCTGCCAGAGGGCGCCCTCGGGAAGTTCCCGACCCGGGAGCTGCACCCGGGTCATGAACATGAGGGGGAAGAAGGGACCCGCCGCGAAGGCCCCATTGACTCCGTCCAGGTCAGGACCCAGGGCCAGTGCCCCTTCCGCCATGATCCGGCTGGAAGCCTCCACCCCCCGGCAGAGGTCCGCCGGAGTGCGCCCGGCCATCCGCGCCAGGAAGGTGTCCGCCATGAGGATCACCGGGGTCCGGTCGGTCCTCTCCAGCCGGAGGGTCTTCTCCAGACGGGTGCGGCGCTCCGCCAGCAGCTGTTCGTGTCTCATCATGGGACTCCCAGGGAGAGAAAGCGGGGCCGCTCAGGCCTCGGCCGGGCGGGCCTTTCTGAAGGTGAAAGAGACGAGGATCGCCACGACCAGGAGGACGAAAGCCACCATGTAGGCCATGCTGTAGCTCTTGGTGTTGTCCAGGATCGCCGCCGCCGTCATGGGTCCGATGATGCCCCCCAGCCCCCAGGCGGTGAAGACCGCACCGTAATTGCCGCCGAAGTGCTTCATGCCGTATTTGTCGGCGGTGGTGGCCGGGAAGACCGAGAAGCTGCCTCCATAGCAGAGCCCAGCGATGGCCACACCCAGAGCCATCAGGGGAATGGACAGGAAGTGCCGGAAGAACAGCATGTTCAGGGCCTGGAGCACAAAGATGATGCGCATCAGGTTGATGCGGCCGATCCGGTCAGAGACCGTGCCCCCCATGAATCGACCCGCAGCATTGAAGACCGCCAGCAGGATCAGGAGCAGGAAGCCCTTCTCCCAGTGGCCCTGGATCTTGGCGATGTTGGCCGCGTGGCCGATGATCATGAGGCCTGCCGAGGCTGAAAAGGCGAACATGATCCAGAGTTTGTAGAAGTCGGCGGTCTTCAGCATGCCCCGCCAGTCCATGTCGGTGGAGGAGTCCGCGACCGCCGCCTTGGCTGCGCCGGCATTGGGGTCATAGCCGACTGGCGGGTTGCACAGGAACTGGGCGAAACCCACCATCAGGATCAGGAGAGCGACCCCCACGATGATGAAGGCCCTGGACACCCCGTAGACCCCGATCAGATAGGTCACCAGGGGGGCATACATCACCGAGGCAAAGGCGATACCGGCCACCACGATGCCCGTGATCATGCCCTTCTTGGCGGAGGGGAACCACTTCAGGGCCGGGGGCGTGGTGGAGACATTAATGGTGCCGCTGCCGGCCCCCACCAGCACTCCGAAGGTGAGGGTCATGAGGAGGGGGCTGTGCACCAGGCCGGAGAGGATCATCCCGGTGCCGGTGAAGATCCCAGCCAGGGTGCCCACGAAGCGGGGCCCCTTCCGGTCCTGGACCCGCCCCAACAGGAACATGGAGATCACGAAGGCCACCGTGGCGGTGGTGTAGGGCAGTGAGGCCTGCTTGCTGGTCCACCCGGACTTGATGAGGGCCTTGCCCACCACGCTCCAGATGTAGAGCAGGCCCCCCAGGAAGTTCACCCCAGTGGCCATCCACAGCACCACCCAGGCACGGGACGGAAGTTTCGAAGTCGACATAGGGCCTCGATCAGAAAATGGTGATTAAAATTCCTGATCGATAATATCGATTCGGATGAATCAGTTTACATAAAACCATTGAAAACCATAGACACCAACCCCATCCGTGTGACAGAAATCACAGCCCGTACATGCGCCTGAGCACTTTCTCCCACAAGCAGTCCGGGACAAGGCGCCGCAGCAGGCTCACCGCCAGGGCATCGCGTCCGACGGGCACCCTGCGGGGCGGTCTGCGGGCATTGAGAGCCCTCACGACGCACTCCGCGGCGGCCTCGGCCGACAGTCCGTGGTCCCGGGCGAAATCCTCCCGCTGCCTGCGATAGCTCTCCAGAACCTGGGCATAGGGCGTGCCCTGGAGTCGCTCGGGAAGGTCACCCCAGGCCTTCATGAGGGTGTTGCGGAACTCGCTGCGTATGGCCCCGGGCTCCACCAGAATCACCGGGACCTCCCGGCCGATCTCCAGGCGCAGGGTCTCCGCCAGGGCCACCACCGCATGCTTGGAGGCGTTGTAGGCTCCCGCCATGGGGATGGAGAAGCGCCCCAGCACCGAGGCGATGTGGACGATGCGGCCCTCGCCGGGAGCCGCGTGGCACCGGATCAGGGGCAGGAAGGCACAGGTAGCGGCATGCAACCCCACCACATTGGTCTCGAGCTGGGCGCGCAGCTCCTGTGGGCGAAGGGCCTCCAGGGGCCCCATCTGGCCGTAGCCCGCATTGTTGATGAGGGCCTTGAGGGGCAGCTCCGAGCAGGCGCCCACGGCAGCCTCGAGACTGGCCGGGTCGGTGATGTCCAGCCGCAGCAGCCTCAGGTCCTCGCCCGGCATCAGATCCGCCAGGGCCTCGAGCCGCCGGGCGGTGGCCACCACACCCCACCCGGTGCGGCGGCACTCCGCCACCAGGGCTCGGCCGATGCCCGAGGAGCAGCCGGTGATGAGGACCCAGCCCCTCACCCCTTCACCCCCAGCAGCCAGGCCTCGTCATGGACGGGGATCCCCAGCTCCCGGGCCTTGTCCAGCTTGGAGCCCGCCTTCTCCCCGGCCACGAGAAGAGTGGTCTTCTTCGAGACCGAACCCGTGACCTTGGCCCCCAGGACCTTCAGGAGGGCCTCTGCCTCCTCCCGCCCGAGGGTCGGCAGAGTGCCCGTCACCACCGCCACCTGCCCCCTGAGGGGGGCGGCGCTGAGATCCCGCTCCGCCGGGGCCTCCGGGCGGATGCCCAGCCCTTCCAGCTCGGCGGGCAGGGTGGGATGGAGGGTGAAGAAGGCCTGGAGCGCTCCGGCCACCTTGGGCCCCACTTCATCCACCCGCTGGAGCTCCTCCTCCCGGGCCGCCCAGAGGCCCTCCAGGCTCCGGAAGGCTTCCGCCAGCAGCTCGGCGGTCTTGGCCCCCACGAAGGGGATGCCCAGGGCGTGGATCCAGCGGGAGAGGGGCTTGTGCCGCGCCCGGTCCAGCTCCTCCAGCAGGCTCCCGGCGCTCTTTTCCCCCATACGCTCAAGCCCAGCGAGGAAGGCCATGGCCTGGGCGGGATCCTTCAACAGGGAGAAGAGATCCCAGGGCTGGCGGAAGCGCTGGGTGGCCACCAACTGGACCACCAGAGCCTCCCCCAGCCCCTCCAGATCCAGGGCCACTCGGCTCCCCAGATGCTGGAGCCGGGCCTCCAGCTTGGCAGGGCACTCGGGGTTCTGGCAGCGGATGGCCACCTCCTCGTCGTCATCCTTGCCCACGGACCCGCCGCAGACAGGACAGGCCACGGGGATGGCCGCTTCCGGCCCATCCGGGGGCAGGCTGCCGGGCACCACCGCGACGACCTTGGGGATCACGTCCCCCCCCTTTTCGATGAAGACCCGGCAGCCCACCCGGACCCCCAGGCGGCCCAGCTCCTCCGCATTGTGGAGGGTGGCTCGGCGCACCGTGGAGCCCGCCACCTGGACCGCCTCCAGCTCGGCCACCGGGGTGAGCTTGCCCGTGCGGCCCACCTGCCAGGTGATCCCCTGCACCAGGGTGGTGCTCTGGATGGCCGGGAACTTGTAGGCGATGGCCCAGCGGGGCACCCGGTCCGTGGTGCCCAGCCGCTCCTGCAGCGCGGCTTCGTCCACCTTGAGGACAACCCCATCCGTATCGAAGGGAAGCTTCAGCCGGGCTTCTCCCTGGACAGTGATGAAGGCCAGGGCGGCCTCCAGGTCTCCCTCGGCGTGGGCGGGCATCCGGGCAAAGCCCCAGCGCTCCAGCTGGGCCATGGCCGCTGAGTGGCAGGGGGCCCCCAGGAGCTGCCAGGGCAGGAACTGGAGGCGGCGCTGGGCCACCTCCCGGCTGTCCAGCAGCTTCATGGAGCCGCTGGCGGCGTTCCGGGGATTGGCGAAACGTGCCTCACCCCGGACATCCCGCTCGGAGTTGAGCTCCTCCCAGCGCCGCCGGGAGAGGAAGACCTCTCCCCGGACCTCCAGCTCCTCCGGGGCGTCGGCGGGCAGCTCCAGGGGGATGTCCGCGATGGTCCGGGCGTTCTCGGTCACCTCCTCGCCCGTTTCCCCGTCCCCCCGGGTCACAGCCCGCACGAGCCGGCGGCCCCGGTAGATCAGGCTCAGGGAGAGGCCATCCACCTTGAGTTCCATGGCATAGGCGGGACGCTCACCGGGGAGCCCCTTCAGGACCCGTCCCTCCCACTCCCGCAGGTCGGCCTCGGAGTAGGCGTTGTCCAGGCTGAGCATGTAGACACCATGCCGGGCCTTGGGGAAGCCCTCGACGGGGGGCGCTCCCACCCGCCGGGTCGGGCTGTTGGGATCCGCCAGAAGGGGAGACTCCGCCTCCAGGCTCCGGAGTTCCTGCTCCAGAGCATCGTATTCCACGTCCGAGATCACCGGCTGGTCCAGGATGTAGTAGCGCCTCCGGTGCTCCAGCACCTGCGCGGCCAGTTCCTTCATCCTCTCCAAGGGGTCCATCCGTCCTCCGATCCTGCGGAAAGAGGCCATCATCCCACGGACCGGCTCAGGCGCGCTCCCGGTCCACCCAGTCCAGGGCCCACTGGCCCAGGGTCTCCGGGGTGTTCCCTTCGGGGCTGTCCATCAGGCGCTCCAGGAGATGGGTCTGCAGCTCACCGAGCCAGGGACCTCCAGAGCGCCCCAGGAGCTTCATGAGGGCGCGTCCATCCAGGGCCAGGGCCTTGGTGGAAAGGGGCGGCCGGGCGGCCGCCAGGGCCTCCAGACGCGCCAGCATGGCCTGGTGCCCGGGCAGGCAGCCCTCCTCCCCCCAGCCCTTGGCCCGCTGGTCTGCCAGCCGGAAGGCTGCCCAGGTCGCCAGGGGCAGCCGATCCTCCGCCAGGCGGCGCAGGAAGCGGCGACAGGCCCCGTCCCCCCACTCCGGTCCCGGATGGGTGCCGTGATGGCGGATGAGGGCGGCCACGGAGTCCTGAAGGGCCCGACTGGCCTTGAGGCGCTCGAGCACGGCGACCGCGAGGCGGAGCGAAGCCTCCTCATGGCCGTGGAAGTGGGTCTGGCCCGCGGCATCCACGCTTCGGGTGGAGGCCTTGCCCAGATCGTGGAGCAGGGCCGCCCAGCGGAGGGGCATTTCGCAAGGCGCAGCCATCACGGCGGCTCGGGTATGCCCCCAGGCATCAAAGCGGTGGTGCCGCCCCTGCTCCAGCCCCACCAGGGGCCGGAGCTCCGGCAGCCAGAGGTCCATGAGCCCTGCCCCCTCCAGCAGCTCCAGGCCCCGCCCGGCGGCCTGTCCCAGGAGCAGCTTGCCCAGCTCCACCAGGACCCGCTCCACCGCGACCCTGCGGGCCACCTCAAGGCGCTGGGGGATGGCCGCCAGGGTGGCGGGGTCCAGGGCGAAACCCAACTGGGCGGCGAAACGGCAGGCCCGCAGGGGCCGGAGACCGTCCTCGGCGAAGCGCTGCAGGGGATCCCCCACGGCGCGGAGGAGACCCGCCTCCAGATCCGCCCGTCCTCCGAAGGGATCGACGATCCACCCTTCCCAGTCCGGGGCATCCACCGCCTCCACGGGGAGGGCCATGGCATTGATCGTGAAGTCCCGCCGGGCCAAGTCCTCCTCCAGGCTCACCCCCAGGGTCACCGTCTCGGGACGCCTGCCATCCAGGTAGTCGCCGTCTCCGCGGAAGGTGGTGATCTCGAAGGGGGTGCCCTCCGCCACCACCGTCACCGTGCCGTGCTGGAGGCCGGTGGGGATGGCCTTGAGCCCTGCCCGCCTGGCCCGTTCCATGACCTCCTGCGGCAGGAGGGCCGAGGCGAGGTCCAGGTCGCCCCCCTGGCGGCCCAGGAGGCGATCCCGGACGCCCCCCCCCACCAGCACGAGCCCGGAAGCCAAACCCAGGGCCCCATGGAGCTGTCGCAGGACACCGCTCACGGCAGCCCCACCGCCGCCTCCACCACCTGGGCCAGCTCGGTCAGGCGGAAGGGCTTGGGCAGGAAGGCCGAGAGTTCCCCACTGCGGAAGGCCTGGGTCACATCCAGCTCGCTGTAACCACTCATGAGGATCACCTTGGCCTCGGGGTCCATCTCCCGAAGGGCGAGGAAGGCGTCCCGCCCCCCCATGACCGGCATGGTCATGTCCATGAGCACCAGGGACACCCCCCCGGGGTGGCTCCGGTAGAAATCCACCGCCTCCCGCCCGTTCTCCACCATCTCCACCCGGTAGCCCAGTTCATGGAGGAGCTCGGCGGTGGACTCCCGCAGCACCGCCTCGTCATCCACCACCAGGATGAGGCCCCCGGTCGCAGCGCTGACCGGCTCCACGCCCTCGGATGCCGGGCCTCCGGAGTCCGGTTGCACAGGCAGGTAGAGGGTGAAGACCGTCCCGAGGTCCACTTGGCTCTGGATGGACCACCCACCCCCGTGGGCCTGGAGGATGCTGCGGACGAAGGCCAGACTCAGACCCCGACCGCAGAACTTGGTGGAGAAGAAGGGATCGAAGATCCGGGACATGAGCTCCGGGGGAATGCCCGAGCCGCTGTCCCGCACTTCAAGGAAGCCGAAGTCCCCGAAGACCATGGGCTGCCCCGGAAAGTCCCGGTTGAGACACTCCCGGTCCAGGAAGACCCTTCCGGTGCGGAGTTCCACCCTGCCCCCGCCCGGGGCAAGGGCCTCCACGGCATTGGTGGCCACCCCGAGGATGATCTGCCGCAACTGGAAGGCATCACCCTCCACCGGGATGGGCTCGGGGTCGCAGATGAGGCAAAGCTCCCCGCCCTCGGGCAGGAGAGCCAGGATGCCAGGCCGGAGTTCCTCCACGACCTGGTTCAGCTCCACCTGCCCCACGGCCAGGTTGGGCGAGCCCGCCAGGGCCAGCATCTTCCTGGAGAGCCCCGTCGCCCGGAGGATCTCCTGGCGGACCCGGTCCAGGTAGGGCACCAGGGGCGAGCCCTCCGACAGGCGGTTCCCGATGAGATCCAGGTTGCCCAGGATCCCTCCGAAGTGGTTGTTGAAGTCATGGGCGATCCCGGCCGCCAGGATGGCCAGGCTCTCCTGCTTCTGGCTCTGGCGCAGGACCTCCTCCGTCCGTTTGCGCTCCGAGATGTCCCAGATGTGGGCCACGAAGCCAGGGGTGTCCCCCAACTGGAGTGGCCTGACGATGAGCCGGGCGGGGAAGCGGCTGCCATCCGCCCGGAGGCACTCCACCTCCCGGCCGTCTCCGGAAGCCTCCTCCCCCTCGCCGGTGATCGGAACCAAGTTCCCCTCCTCCGGCACCAGGCTGGCCAGGGGCAGACCGGTCACGGAAGAGGGCTCCCGGCCGAACATGGGCCCCGCAGCACTGTTCGCCTCATGGATGACCCCTTCGGCATCCCCGATGAGGATGGTGGCCAGGGAGAGATCCGCGATGATGCGCCGCCGCTCCTCGCTCTCCCGCAGCTCCCGGGCATCCCGGACCGCCTGCAGCCGGGCCTGGCGGTACTTCTCCCCCCGCTCCACCTGTTCGGTCACATCCGTGATCACGATCAGCACGCGCCCTTCCCCCCCGGCGTCGTCATCCAGGCGCACCAGAGTGGTTTCCTGGATCCGCGGCCGCCCGCCGGATTTCTGGCAGGGGAAGAAGCTGGGGTTGAGGGAGGAGGAGAAGACGGTGGGGATCCCCTGCTGGAGCACCGCAAGGATCCGGTCCCGGTAGCGGGGTTCTGCCAGCGCCGGGTAGAGCTCGAAGAGACTCCTGCCCAGGACCTCCGGGGATCTCATGCCGGTCCAGAGCTCCAGGGTCTGGTTCCAGAAGAGGATGCCCCCCTCCCTCCCGACCACGCAGCAGCCACTGGGCACGAAGTCGAGCACCCGAAGGGAGGTGGGACCGGAGAGATCAGGCATGGGAGCTGTGGGGGTCCTTCTGGAAGAGGGCTCAGCGGTCGCCGCGGGTCATGTCCTCGATGATCGAGCCGAGGTTGTCCATGGAGGGGATGTCGAAGAGGAGCACCAGGTGTCCCTTGATCTCCTGACCGGAGATGGCGATCAGGACCACGGCCAGCATGAGGTCCCGCTCCTGGAAGACGCGGGGGAGGTCCGTGGAGTTGCACTCAACGTATTCCGGCAGGTGATAGCGGATCTCGACATCAATGATGTTGCCGATGGTGCCCATCACGCCGTTGATGAGGATGTTGCCCACTTCGGTGAGGGCCGCCTCCCGCTCCAGATCCAGCTCCTCGTCGCTCAGGAGCCCCCCGGTGAGGAGCCCCACCAGCTTCCGGGCGCTCTCCACCGGGAAGAGGATGGAGGCAGCCCCCCCCACCTTTCCGCTGAAGGCCTGCTGGACCACCACCACCACCTCCGAGAGCCCGATCTCATGCTCCAGGTTGAGGTGGCGGGAGATGTCGGCATGGGGGATGGTCACGACCCGGGGCACGGAGAGCTCAATCCGCTCGTTCACCATGGCGCTCAGGGACGAGGCGGCCCTCCCCACCCCGACGTTCACCAGCTCCGCCAGGGCGTCGTTGAACTCCTCCCGGGTGATCATGCGGTGCCCCGCTCGGTTTCGATGGCCTTCAGCACCGACTCCAGCTCCTCGCGCCGACAGGGCTTATTGAGGAAGGCCCTGGCCCCCAGATCCAGGCACTCCTTCCGGCTGCTGTCCTGAACGTCCGCCGAGACGATGATCACCGGGACTCCCACTTGGTGCTTCTGCACCAGCCCCAGGAAGGCGAAGCCGTCCAGAACGGGCATGAGCAGGTCGCAGATGACCGCATCCGGCATCTCCTGGAGAAGGGTCATGAAGCCCTCCTGCCCGTTCACCGCCTCCTTCACGGAGTGACCCATCTCGGTGAGCATGCGGACCATCTGGCTCCGCTGGAATCGGGCATCATCAATGGTCAGGATGTTCACGGTGCCTCCTTCTGCGGGTTCAGCCCCGTAATCATATAGCCGCAGCGCCCTCTCCGCTCAGAATCCTTGGGGGCTCAGAGCGACCTGGACCTGCCCTTCCAAGTACGCATCCACCCGGAAGCGGTCCGCCAGTACCTGGGGCTGGGCCAGGGAGAATCGGTCCAGTTGCCCGTGGAGGGAGACCCCGGGAGCCAGCTCCCGGTTGAGCCCGGCCTGCACCTGCCCTCGCAGGGTGTCCAGATTCCGGTGCAGGAACCAGTTGGCCTTCTCCCCCAGGGTCTTCCGCAGGGTGGAGCGGAAGAGCCACTCGGCGAAGTGGGTGATCCAGCTGCGGCTCTCCAGGGTGTAGTCCAGGTCCTTCAGCTCCAGGGCACCGGTGGCGGGGTCGATGACCGGGGTGCCCACCAGGGCAAGGTGCCCGTCCACCTTCCCCTTCAGGTCCACCTCCAGCAGGACCCGGCCCTCCTGCCCCTGGATCCGGACATCCCGCACCTCGAAGCGCCCCTTCTCTGTCTCGAAGGTGTGCCCCGCCAGCTGCCGGCGGAGCTGGGCCGTGGCCTCGGTAAAAGGCAGCTCCGCGCCGACCCGGACCCGGAAGACGGGGGAGCTCCCGCCCTGGGCCAATTCCAGATTCGGGAGAGGCAGGAGGCCGACCTGGGGCCGGGCACCGAACTGAAGATAGGGGGCGGCCTCGATCTCGGGCATGGCGATGAGCACATGCCCCTCGCTCTGCCAGGGCCCCAGGCGGACCTGGCGCGGCCCCAGCATCAGGAAGATGCCCGGGCTCACCTCCAGGGGCTGCTGGGCAAGGCGCCAGACCTCCTCAGCCTTGGCGCGGAGCATGCCCGAGCCCCTCACCTGCTGCTCCATCCCCTGGACGCCCCGGGTCATGGCGTCCTTCATCCCCGCCAGGACCTGGCCGGTGATGTCGTAGTCCAGGAAGGTGATGGTGCAGGGATTGGAGGCCAGGGGATCCAGGGCGCTCACATGGAGGTCCACCCCCCACTGGGGGGTGATCCAGAAGTCTGCCTGGGCACCCAGCCAGGCCTGCCGGAAGCCGTCGGGGCCAAGCCCACAGACCCCCAACGACTTCACCAGCCCCCTGACCTGGAGTCCCACCTCCATCCAATAGTGCACAGGGGTCCGCACCGTCACCTGGTTCCGGTTCAGGTTGACCATCAGGCCATCCCGATAGAGGTTGAAGCGGAAGACCTTGGTGCTGCTGCCGGGAACCGGGGTCCAGGTCTGGATCCCCGGGGGCACCCTGGGCACACGCTGCTCCGCCGAGCCGAGGACCGGGTCCAGGTTGATGCGGACCGGGAGCGGGATGGTGGCCCCGGGGGAGAGATCCTGCGCCGGGAGCAGTGCAGAGAAGACGGCCAGGAGCGGAAGGACAACACGCATGAGATGAAACTACCATGCCCCCCAGGAGGAATTGCACCAACCGGGATCCCGGCTAAGCTGACAGGGTGTTCTCCCGGCTGACTTCCCTCTTCAGGTCCAGACCCCCTGCGGACGCCGGGGAGGCCCCTGTCTCCGCGAAGGAGACGGCTCCCGGCCGGGTGGAGGAGCCGGAGCAGCTGAACGATCTCTGGCAGCTCCTGGGCCCCGGGGAAGCGCTGGCTCCGGCTCCTCCCATGGCGCCTCCCATCGCCCTGGGACAGGCGGTGCTCTCGCACGCATCCCGGAACCGGCCAGCCCCCTCCTCCTTCCCTTCTCTGGCGGTGAAGGTCATGGATCTCCTGGCCCAGCCGGAGGTGGACATCCATGAGCTGATCCGCACCATCAGCCCCGACCCCGCCATTTCAGCCCACCTGATGCGGGTGGCCAACTCCGCCCTCTACCACCGCGGGCAGGATGTGCTCGATCTCAGGACCGCCGTGATGAGGATCGGGATCCGGGGCGTGGGTGAGATCGCGGCGGGCGTGGCGGGACGCTCCCTCTTCGATGTGGCCGTCCGGGTGGAGTATGAGACCTTCCCCGACCGCTGGCAGGCCCTCTTCCGGCGGACCATGACCATGGCCTTCGCCGCCAGCCAGTGCTCCTTCGAACAGCATGTGGGACGCCCCGACCGGGTCTTCCTGGGAGGCATGTTCGTGGACATCGGCAAGACCCTGGCCCTGCGCTCCCTGGCCCGGCTCATCATCGCCGGACAGGCTCCCCCCGATCTCGCCCCGGCAGCCGTGGACGCCCTCCTGGAGGAGGTCCATGGCCCCATCGGCATCGAAGCCCTGGAAACCTGGCAGCTGCCCGCCCACCTCATCGAGCTGGCCCGGCTCCAGCATGCCCCGGACGGAGGGCTCGAGGAGGACAGTCATCTGCTCCGCTTGGTGGATGGTGTGCTCGCGCTCATGGAAAGGCCCGGAGAGCCTGTTCAGGCCGGCCAGGCCCGGAGCAGCCTGCAGGCCCTCCACCTGGACCGGGTCCGCCTCAGGATGGTGCTGAAGGCCGTGCTCGAGCAGCAGGAGCGGGTGCCTCTCATGTTTCCGGGCTGACGATCAGGGCCCGCCGCAGGATGAACCTCGTCCCGCAGGCCCGGGCGATGACCCGGGCCAGGGCCTCCCGGCTGCAGCCGAGCTCGGCGCACCAGGCCTCCATGGGGGGCTCGCCTCCTTCAGGATGGACCTCCAGCCAGAGCGCCCAGAGGCTGGCGAAGGCCTCCTGAGAAGGCTCCTGACGGTCCTTCCAGTTGCGCTCCTGGGGACGGAGGGGGCGATAGAAGGAGCGCCCCCGCAGAGCCATGGGCAGGAAGGCCTGGGGCCGTTCGTAGTCGTCGTGGGAGTAGAAGTAGCCCTGACCTCGCCCAGCCTGGCGGCTGGTGGCGGTGTGGGCATCCCTCAGGGCCTCGGGAACAGGCTCGTCCGGCGCCTCCAGGGCCGCATCGATGCCCAGGTAGGAGGCATTGGACTTGGGGGCCTGGGCCACATAGGTCACGGCCTGGGCCAGGGGGATCCGGGCCTCGGGCCACCCGATCTGCTCCACGGCGCGGCTGGCGGCCTCGGCCAGGATGAAGGCCATCGGGTCGGCGTTCCCGACATCCTCCGAGGCGCAGACCATCAGGCGCCGGGCGATGAAGCGAGGGTCCTCCCCACCCCGGATCATGCGGGCCAGATAGTACAGGGCCGCATCCGGATCGGAGCCCCGGAGGCTCTTCTGGAAGGCGCTGGCAAGGTCGTAGTGGCCATCCGCCCGGTCGTACATGACCCTGCCCCCCAGGGTCGCCTGGAGGGTGGCCAAGTCGCGGGCTCCCCCTGGGAATCCCAGCCAGGTCTCCAGCCCCGTGAGGGCGGCCCGCAGATCCCCCCCAGCCCAGCGGGCGATCCAGTCCAGGATCTCTTCGGAAGGGGCCTCCCCGGGCCTCTCCTGCTCGAGCGCCCGGCCCAACACCTCCCGGATGGCCCCGGCCTCCAGCGGCGTCAGGGCCAGGAGCTGGCAGCGGCTCCGGAGGGCGGGGTTGAGGTAGAAGGCGGGGTTCTCGGTGGTGGCTCCGATGAGGATGGCCTCCCCCCGTTCCAGGAAGGGCAGGAGGATGTCCTGCTGGCTCCGGTTGAAGCGGTGGATCTCATCCAGGAAGACCACCGGCGGGGTCCCCCGGAAAAGGGGCATGTCCCGCTGGTCGAGAAGGAACTTCTTGAGCTCGGCGGCGCTCCCGGTGACACCCGAGAACTCCAGGAAGGGATGGCCCGTGTCCCGGGCCAGGAGCCTGGCCAGGGTGGTCTTGCCGGTGCCCGGGGGGCCCCAGAGCACCAGGGAGGGCAGACGCCCGGAGCGGGTCAGATTCCGGAGCGTGCCTCCGGGTCCGAGCAGATGCTGCTGGCCCACCACCTGCTCCAGGGAGCTGGGCCTCATCCGCTCCGCCAGGGGCACCATCGAGGACATCAGCCCGCCGCTCCATCGTCAATTTTCTTGTGATTCATATCCATCACCACTAGGATAGCATCAGCCTTTCCCGAGGATTTCCCAAGCCGTCCCGGAGCCCCCGTTGAAGCCCTTCACCAAGTGGTCCGTCCGGACCCACCTGCTGGCCTTCGTCGCAGCCGTGATTCTGCCATTCCTGGGCCTGATCATCCACGCGCAGATGAAGGAACGGGCGGAGCTCCTGGAAACAGCCCGGCAGCGTCTCCTCATCGCAGCCGAGCTGGCCTCCCTGCGGGAGAGCTCCCTGATCGGGGAAGTGCGGCAGACCCTGTCTACCCTGGCCCAGCTCCCCGGCTTCGGGCAGGCGGACAGCAGGGGCCAGCTGCCGATCCTCAGCCAGGTGCTGAAACAGAACCCCCATCTGGACAACATCTTCCTCACCGATCCCCAGGGGCACCTCCTCGGCTACGGCGGCGCTTCGGCCCCCCGGGAGATCGCCCAGCGTGCCTACTTCCAGCATGTCACCGCGTCCAAGCAGCCCCATGTGGGCTCCTTCACCGTGGCAGCGGACACGGGAAGGCTCGTCCTGCCGATTGCCTCTCCAGTCCTTGCCCCTGACGGCTCCTTGCGGGGGGTCCTGGTCTCAGGGATTCCGCTGGCCCGCCTGGGGAGAGCCCTGCCCAGGGACCTGGGGATCACCGGTGCAGTCCTGGACATCCTCGACCACCGGGGCCACCTCCTCTACTCGACCGCCGGGCTCCCCGACCTCGCCCACAGCTCCGAGACGCCGGCGTACATGGCCAGCCTTCCCCCGGGATCCCAGGCCACCATCCAGCAGGATCTCCGGGGCGATGCCCCCACTCTGCGGGGGATCCGGCACCTGGACCTGAATCCGGGACGGGAGGATGGGGCATGGCTGCGGGTGAGCCTTCCCGAGAAGCCCCTGGTGCGCAGGGCCTGGGCGACCTTCTACCGGAACCTAGCCATCCTCGGCGCCCTCGGGCTCGCCCTCATCGCCCTGGCGTGGTGGCTCGGTGCTTTCCTCATCGCCCTCCCCATCTCCCGCCTGGTGACGGTGGCCCAGCGGATGTCCGAAGGCAACTTCTCGGTCCGGACAGGCTTGGCAGGAGGCGCCAATGAAGTCGGACGTCTCGCCCAGGCCTTCGAAAGCCTGGGCACCCGCCTGGCCACGCGGGAGCGCCAGCTCAGGCTGGCCCTGGCCCGCTCCGAACAGATCTCCGACCGCTTCCGCAGCCTCGAGGAGAACAGCCCCGACGGGGTCTTCTGGATCGATGTCGAGCCCAGTGGCCACTACCGCTTTGCGGCCATCAACCCGGCCTTTGAGCGCATCCTCGGTCACACCCAGAGCGAGATCTGCGGACGTCGCTTCGAAGAGGCCCTTCCTTCGGAGACCGCCCAGGCCGCCATCCACCACGTGGAGGCGTGCATCCGCTGCGGCAGCGCCAAGAAGGTCCAGGACTGGCTGGAGACCCCGGCGGGCACCCGACGGCTGGACTACCAGATCATCCCCCTGCCCGCCCCCGGCGGCGAGGTCCAGTGCCTGGTGGGCTTCTGCCGCGATATCACCGAGGCCCACCTGGCCGAGGAGGCGCTGCGTCAGAGCCAGAAGCTCAACAGCCTGGGCGTGCTGGCCGGGGGCATCGCCCACGACTTCAACAACCTCCTGACGGCCATCCTCGGAAACCTGAACCTCGCACAGATCAAGCTGGGCACCACCACTCCGGCGGCGGGCTTCCTCGAGAACATCGAGCGCACCGTGCTGCGTGCCTCGGACCTGACCCGCCAGCTTCTGGCCTACTCAGGGCGCGGTCACTTCGTGGTGAAGCCTCTGGACCTCAGCAGGGCCGTCATGGAAATGACCCACCTTCTGGAGGTCTCCATCTCCAAGAAGATACACCTCGAATATCGCTTCGCCGAGAACCTGCCCCCCGTCGAGGCCGACGCAGCCCAGATCCAGCAGGTGATCATGAACCTGGTGACCAACGCCAATGAAGCCATCGGGGACCGGAGCGGCCTCATCAGCATCAGCACGCGCTGCGTTGAAATAAATGAAAGCTTTATTTCGCTCACCTTCCCGGATCAACTCATCGACCCCGGGCTCTTCGTCGTCCTGGAGGTCAGCGACTCCGGCTGCGGCATGAGTCGCAAGGTGATGGAACGCATCTTCGATCCCTTTTTCACCACCAAGAGCCAGGGCAAGGGGTTGGGCCTCTCCGCCATGCTCGGCATTCTCCGGGGGCACCGGGCCGGCATCAGGATCTACAGCGAGCTCGACCGGGGCAGCGTCTTCAAGCTCTTCTTCCCCGCCGCCCGGGGCGCTGTCCTCCCTCCGGACTATGTATCGCCCGCCCTGCCCATCCGGGCCGAGGGCACCATCCTGGTGGTGGATGACGAGCCGGACATCCGCGAGAACGCCTGCATCGCCCTGGAATCCCTGGGCTTCACGGTCCTGACGGCCGCCGACGGACTGGAGGCCGTAGAGGTCTACCGGGAGTACCGGGATGAGATCCGGGCCGTGCTCATGGACCTGACCATGCCGCGTCTCGATGGGAAGGAGGCCCTCCAGCGGATCCGCACCCTGGATCCCAAGGCCTGTATCATCCTGAGCAGCGGCTACAGCGAGCAGGACATCCGCCACACCTTCGGCGACGGAATGCCCTCGGGCTTCATACAGAAGCCTTACCAGATCAAGGATCTGCAGCATGCCATCGTGGATGGGATCCGGCTTTCCGCCAAGGCGCTGCCCCCCGCCTGAGCCCATCTCCGGACTAATCCACTCCAACGAGGCATCGTATCAAGAGGGCCCGCCCCTTGAGGACGGGCCTAGTCCCTTCCTGGAGAATCCATGCCCATCCCGCTCCCTCGCCTCTCAGGACTCGCCCTCGCCCTCACCCTCGGGCTCGCCCCCCTGGCCGCCCAGACGGCACCCCACGGCATTGACCGGGGCAACCTGGACACCGCGGTAAAGCCCTGCGAAGACTTCTTCCGCTACGCCAATGGCCAGTGGATCGCCCACAACCCCATTCCGGCCGACCAGACCAGCTGGGGGGCCTTCAACGAGCTCTACGAGAACAACCGGAAGCTCATCCGCACCCTGCTGGAGGAGGCGGCCGCAGCCAGGGCCCTGCCGGGCTCCGCCACCCAGAAGGTGGGCGACTACTACGCCTCGGGCATGGACGGGAAGGCCATCGAGAAGGCCGGACTCAAGCCCTTCGCCCCCACCCTGGCCCGGATCAAGGGCGTCACCAGCTCCGCCACCCTCGCGTCGGTCCTGGGGGGACTCCACCAGGAAGGTGTCTCCCATGCCGCTTTTTCGATGTATGTCGGCCAGGATGACAAGGACAGCAGCCACTATATTCTCCAGCTCAGCCAGGGAGGCCTGGGTCTGCCCGATCGCGACTACTACACCCGCACAGACGCCAAGTCCCTGGAGCTGAAGGCGAAGTACGAAGCCCATGTGGCCACCATGTTCCGCCTGCTGGGCGACTCCGCTCCGAAGGCGGCCGCCGAGGCCAAGACGGTGCTGACCCTGGAGACCAAGCTGGCCGAGGCCTCCAGGACCCGGGTAGAGCTGCGGGACCCCCAGGCCAACTACCACAAGCTCACCCCCGCCGAGCTGGAGAAGAGCGCCCCGGGCTTCGCCTGGAGCAGCTACTTCAAGGCCATCGGCCTGAAGCCCCAGAAGGACCTGGTGGTAGGTCAGCCCGCCTTCTTCAAGGCCTTCGGGGCCCTGGCGGCCGGAACCCCGCTTGCCCAGTGGCGGACCTATCTGCGCTGGCATGCCGTCCGGGCCTACAGCAGCGCCCTTCCCGACCGCTTCGGACAGGAGTCCTTCGCCTTCTATGGCAAGACGCTCCAGGGAGCCGAGCAGCGCCAGGAGCGCTGGAAGCGGGTGCAGGACGCCACGGGCGAGGCCCTGGGTGAGCTGGTGGGCCAGCTCTACGTGGCCAAGGCCTTCCCCCCCGAGTCCAAGGCCAAGATGATCGAGCTGGTGGGCAACCTGAAGGCCGCCCTGAGTGAGCGGATCCAGGCCGCCCCCTGGATGAGCGAGGTCACCCGACAGCAGGCCCTCCACAAGCTGGAGACCTTCGGGCTCAAGATCGGCTACCCGGACAAGTGGCGGGACTACAGCAAGCTTGAGGTCACCCGCGGCAGCTTTCTGGAGAACGAGCGCCGGGCCGCCCGCTTCGAGTTCCAGCGCAATCTGGCCAAGCTGGGCCAGCCCATCGACCGCGGCGAGTGGGACATGACCCCCCAGACGGTGAATGCCTACTACAGCCCCAACATGAACGAGATCGTCTTCCCGGCGGGCATCCTCCAGCCCCCCTTCTTCGACCCCAAGGCGGACGACGCCGTGAACTACGGAGCCATCGGCATGGTCATCGGTCATGAGATGACCCATGGCTTCGACGACCAGGGCTGCCAGTACGACGCCCAGGGCAACCTCAAGAACTGGTGGACGCCCGAGGACAAGAAGGCCTATGACGCCCGCACCGCCCTGGTGGTGAAGCAGTACGACGCCTATGAGCCCCTGCCTGGACTGCACGTCAACGGAAAGCTCACCCTGGGCGAGAACATCGCCGACATCGGTGGGCTCAAGGTCGCCTTCGAGGCCCTGAAGAAGCAGTGGGCCAAGGCCGGCAAGCCAGGCATCATCGACGGCTTCACCCCCGAGCAGCGATTCTTCCTGGGCTACGCCCAGGCTTGGCGCTTCCACGCCCGGGACGCCATGGTCCGTCTGCGGGTGCAGACCGACCCCCACAGCCCCGCCAAGTTCCGGGTCGATGGCCCCCTCAGCGACATGCCCGAGTTCTTCGAGGCCTTCGGCTGCGGCGTCGGCAACCCCATGGTGCGCCAGGAGCAGGAGCGCCCGGCCATCTGGTAGCTCTGCGCAGAGGTCCCCAAGAAGGCCTCCTGAAAAGGAGGCCTTCTTATTGCATGCCGAGCAGTCTGACGAAGGCCAGGGGCTCCCAGAGGCTCGTGCCATTGCGGGCTTTCTGGGCCGCCCGCTCCTCGCCGCAGGCATGCTTGAAGGCCGGGCTGGCCCCCATCAGCCTGAGCCCCCCCATGCCCCGGGTCCTGGCCGCCCCCATCACGCGCTCGAACTCGGCGGTCTGACGGGCGTGGTAGAGGGCGGCCAGGTAGTTGCCCTGGAGCTGGGGATCATCGGGCTTGGCATAGGCCAGGGGCCGGAGGATGGCCGCGGCCTGGCGGGGGTCACTGGAGAGCAGCCCCATGGCCCGGCTCATGCGGGCCTCCGGGGATTCCTCGACCTTGGGGGGGGTCTGGACCGGCGGGGCTGCCTTGGGGGGTTCGGCCTGGACCTGGGGCTTGACCCCTGCAGGGTCCGCCGTCTGCTGGGGCTGCTCCCGGGGCACCTGGACCTGGGCACTCACTTGGGTCTTGACCTGGCTGCCGGGTTCCGGGGAAAGGGAGGGCGTGGTGGCCTGGGCCGGGGCCCCCTGCGGCGGCGGGACAGCAGCCGCCCCCGGGGTCTCCGCCGCGGATTTCGGCTTCCTGAGCCCCATCCAGGCTCCGGCTCCCGCCAGGGCCAGGACCACCACAGCGACCCCTGCATAGAGCCCGGTGCGCCCCTTGGGGGGCACCTGGGAAACCACCACCGGAGGCGCCACCACGGGCGGAATGAGCATCGTACCGGGCTGGGCCGGAACCATGGCGGTCGCCTGGCTGTCCAGCATCACCGTGCCATCCACCTGGGTCGCCGCGGTGATCTCGGCCTGCTTGCGCTCCAGCACGGCTGTGAATTCATCCAGGGTACCGGTCCAGCTGGGATCCTTGCAGGCCCGCAGGGCCCTGGCCAGCTCCTCGGCACTCGGATAGCGACGGGCGGGGTCCTTGGCCAGGGTCCGGTCCAGGATGTCCCGAACGCTGGGACTGATGCCCTGGATGCTCTCCAGGTCGATGGGACGGGGATTCTCGGACACGATCTTGAAGAGGACGGTCGTGGTGTTGTCCCCGGCGAAGGGCTTCGTTCCCGTGAGCGCTTCGTAGAGCATGACCCCCACGGCGAAGAGGTCCGTCAGGTTGCTGGCCTTGCCGCTCTGGATGTACTCGGGGGCCATGTAGCTGACGGTGCCCATGACGATCCCAGTGGAAGTCATGTTGCTGTCCTCCATGCGGGCGATGCCGAAGTCCATGACCTTGGCCTGGATCCGCTTGCCATCCCGCACCACGCGCACATTGGCGGGCTTGACATCCCGGTGGATGATCCCGTTGCGATGGGCGTAACCCAGGCCGTCGCAGACCTGGGCCAGGACCTCCAGGAACTGGGATTGCGAAAGCCCCCGCTCCCGGATGAGATCCTCTAGGTCATCCCCCTTCACATATTCCATCACCAGATAGAGGATCCCCTGATCCTTGTCGAAGTCGTAGATGGTCACCAGGTTGGGATGGTTCAGCTGCCCTGCCGCCGCGGCCTCCCGCCGGAAGCGGGCCTCGGCATCCTCCCCCTTGGCCACACCCGGAAGGATGGTCTTGATGGCCACCTCCCGTCCGATGACGGGGTGATGGGCCAGGAAGACCTCCCCCATGGCGCCGTTGCCGAGGGAGCGGATGATTTCATACTTGCCGAGATGGTCGATCATGGGCTGTGATCCTGGTGATGAGGGGATTCTAACGCAGCCCGCCGCCCAGGTGCCGGATCTCCGCCACCAGGGGCGGCAGGAGCTCCAGAACGGTCTCCACCTCGAGTTCTGTGGTGAAGCGGCTCAGGGAGAGGCGCAGCGCGCCCCGGGCAATGGAGCCCGCCTCCATGGCCTGCAGCACATGGCTGGGCTCCTTCTGGCCCGTGGTGCAGGCGCTGCCCGTGGAGCAGCAGATGCCTGCCTCGCTGAGCCGGAGCTGGAGGGCCTCCCCATCCACCCCCTCGAAGCCCATCAGGCTCGTGTTGGGCAGACGGGGCGCAGCGGCCCCGAAGGCCCGGCACCCGCTGACCCGGGCCAGGATCCCCTGCTCCAGCCGGTCCCGCAACTCCCGCACCCTGCCCATCTCCGACAGGGCCTCCCCCGCCAGCCGAGCCGCCAGCCCCATCCCGGCGAGGGCAGGGAGGTTCTCGGTGCCCCCCCGGCGATCGCGCTCCTGGTGCCCCCCCAGCATCAGGGGCGGCAGGCGCAGCCCCCGCCGGATGTAGAGGGCGCCCGCCCCCTTGGGACCATGGAACTTGTGCGCACTGAGGTTGAGCAGATCCACACCAAGGCGCTTCACATCCAAGGGCATCCGCCCAGCCGCCTGGGTCGCGTCAACATGGAGCAGCACCCCCTTGGCCTTGGCCAGGGCTGCCACCTCCTCCAGGGGAGAGATGACGCCGGTCTCGTTGTTGGCCGCCATGACGGAAATCAGAGCGGTATCCGGACGGATGGCCGCCTCCAGGGCCGCCAGGTCCAGACGGCCCTCAGGGTCCACTCCCACCAGGGTGGCCTCCCCACCCTGGCGGCGGACCCAGCGGGCCAGAGCCAGGACAGCACTGTGCTCCACCAGGGTGCTCACGAAGTGACGCTTCTTCGGAAAGGCCTCGAAGACACCCCGGAAGGCGTGGTTCAGCCCTTCCGTCCCCCCACTGTTGAAGACGATCTCAGCGGGGGAGGCCCCCAGGAGGGCGGCCACCCGCTCCCGCGCCGCCACCAGCTGGCCCTCGGCGGCGAGGCCCAGCACGTGCCCCGAGCTGGGGTTGCCGTAGGCTTCGCGCATGCAGAAGGCCACCAGCTCGATGACTTCGGGTGCAGGACAGGTGGTGGCGTTGTTGTCGAGATAGATCATCGGAGCCGGAGGAGCACTGCCGAAGAGGTCCGGTCCAGATCCTCCCAGGCGCGGTGCTGCTCTTCGGGTAGATGACGCCAGAGACCGGGGGTGACCAGAGCGTACACAGGACGCCCAGGCTGCTCCTTTCGGAGCTCGAGTGCCGCAGAAGTCAGCTCCTCCGGCTGCGCCTTGAAGCGGCGCTCGCGCTCGGTCTCGGACAGGCGCCCCACGCCGTAATCCAACTCCCCTGTCCCGGACACCACCGTGACCGGTGAGCGACCGATGAAGGGCAGGATCTGGAAGTAGTTGCCCGCGCTGATCCACTGGGCGTCTGCAGGGGCTTGGCGCGCCAGACGGTCGAGGGCCTTGGAGGAGCCCAGGGAGCGGTTCACCACCCAGGTGAAGAGGAGGCAGAGAGCCACCAGCAGAGCCGAGAAGCGCTCCCGGTCAAGCCCCCGGCCCCACCTCCCCCAGGCGCCCAGGGCCGCAAAGGCCGCCCCGAGGACAAAGACCCACTCGATCTGGCTGCGATCCTGGATGAGGCCCGGAATGAAACCTGCAGCCAGGAAGGCCAAACCCAGGAGGAACAGCTCGCGGCCCATGGGGCGGGACCAGGGGCCCTTCTCCGGCAGCCAGGCCGCCCCCATGGCCACCAGGGGCACCACCACCGGCAGGATGTAGGGCGGCAGCTTGGAGCCCGACAGCGAAAAGAACACCAAGGGCACCAGAAAGGCCATCAGCAGGGCCGAAACCGTCCAGCGGTGGAGGGGGGCCTCTCCGCTCTGGGGCCCGCCCTGGCGGCGCAGGAATCCGAAGGCCCCCCTCAGCCCCACCAGACAGCGCCCCAGCCAGGGGAAGAGCCCCGGCACCAGGATGATCACGAAGTAGAGCTTGTCCAGCACCGGGTTCTTGGATCCCTGGCGGTGGTGCTCGTGGGTGGTGAAACGCTCGAAGTGCTCGTGGATGAAGAAGAAGCGCGCATGGCCCGGATTCGCCCGGTCCACCGCCACGAACCAGGGCACCGCGATCACCAGCATCAGGAGCCAGCCCAGGGGGTCGAAGAAGGTCCTGAGGAAGGCCCGCCGCAGCCGGGGCTCCCGCCAGGCCCAGGGCAGGCTGCAGAGCAGCGTCCCGCCCAGCAGCACTGGGCCGGCCAGCCCCTTGGTCAGCACCGCCAGGGCCTGGGCCCCGAAGGCCAGCAGGGTCCACCCCAGGGCGGGCTTCTCCTGGTACCGGGCCGCCACCGCCTCGATCCCAGCCGTCACCGAGAGCACCAGGAAGGCCGAGAAGAGCGCGTCCAGGGTCAGGATCTGCCCGCAGGCGTACGCGATCAGCGCCGTGGCCGCCATGAAGACCGCCTGCATGGGCCTCTCCACCCCCAGTCGCCGCGCCAGGCGCCAGGCGCACCACATGGAGATGGCCGTGGCCAGCGCCATGGGCAGCCGTGCCGCCGCGGCGTTCACCCCGAAGACCTTCATGGAGAGCGCCGAGAGCCAATACTGCAGGGGCGGCTTCTCGAAGTAGAGCACGTAGTTCAGCTTGGGCGTCAGCCAGTCCCCCGAGGCCAGCATCTCCCGGGGGATCTCGGCATAGCGGGCCTCGTCCGGCTGCCAGAGCGAGCGCATCAGCAGCGGGACGAAACCCAGGAAGAACCAGATACCGACGAACTGCCAACGCTCCCTGCGGCTCATGCTCATGAAGGGCTAGGCCTCGGTCTCGGTGACCTTCTCCAGGGCCTTGTGCTCCTCGATGAAGAAGTCGAGGGTGCGCCGCAGGGACTCCTGGATCCCCACCTTGGGGCTGTACCCGAAGGCCTCCTGCAGCCGCTGGATGCTGGGGGTGCGCCGGTCCACATCCTGGTAGCCCTTGCCGTAGAAGTCGCCGCTGGAGGTCACCACCATGCTGCCCTCGGCGATGCCCCGCTCCTTCCGGAAGGGGTGCTCCTTCCAGATCGCGATCATCATCTCGGCGATCTCCTTGACGCTGGCGTCATTGGCGGGGTTGCCGATGTTGAAGATCTTGCCGTCCGCCTTGCCCCCCTCGTTGCCCAGGATGGCCATGAGCCCGTCGATGGCGTCCTGGATGTCACAGAAGCAGCGGTGGGCGCTGCCCCCGTCCACCAGATTCAGGGGCTCGCCGTTGAAGAGGTTCCAGGCGAACTGCGTCACCAGCCGGGAGCTGCCCTCCTTGGCCGTCATCAGGCTGTCCAGCTTGGGCCCCATAAAGTTGAAGGGACGGAAGAGGGTGAACTGCAACCCCTGCTGGAAGCCGTAGGCCCAGATCACCCGGTCCAGCAGCTGCTTGGAGGTGCTGTAGATCCAGCGGTTCATGGGGATGGGACCCGTCACCAGGTTGGAGTGCTCCTCGTCGAAGGAGGCGTCCTCGCACATCCCGTAAACCTCGGACGTCGAGGGGAAGACCACCCGCTTCTTGTACTTCACACACTGGCGGACGATGCGGAGATTCTCCTCGAAGTCCAGCTCGAAGACCCGCAGGGGATCGGTGACGTATACCTTGGGCGTGGCGATGGCCACCAGGGGCAGCACCACATCACACTTCTTGACGTGGTACTCGATCCACTCGCGGCTGATGGAGATATCCCCCTCCACGAAGTGGAAGCGGGGGTGCTCCAGGTGCTCGGCGACCTTGTGACTGCCCAGGTCCATGCCGTAGATCTCCCAGTCCGTATCCGCCAGGATGCGGTCCGTGAGATGGGAACCGATGAAGCCGTTGACGCCGAGAATGAGGATCTTCACAGAGGTCTCCAGGGATGCAGAACCCCGAGGGGCCCAACTGAGCAGTCTAGCAACCCCGATGCCATGGGCACAGGGGGGTCACTGCCCCTCGGGGAAGATCCTGGACAGCGCCTGGCTGAGCTCCAGGAGGAAATAGGGCTTCTGGAGGAAGCCGATGGCCCCTTCCTCCAGCAGAACCTGGGCTTCGCCCTCCACACTGTAGCCGGAGGAGAGGAGCACCCGGACCTCGGGATTGACCTCCCGCAGGAGGCGGAAGGTGTCCTTGCCGCTCAGATGGGGCATCACCATATCCAGGATGACGAGGTCCACGGTCTTCCAGCGCTCCCGATAGCGCTCCACAGCCTCCAGTCCGTCCCCCACCAGGGTGGCCGAGTAGCCCAACTGGCCCAGCATCTCCAGGAGCATCTCACCCACCATGGGCTCATCCTCCACGACCAGGATGGACTGGCGGCTGGAGGCGTAGCGGAGACTCTCCTCATCGGGGGCATCAGCGGCCCCGGCTTCATGGAGGGGCAGGAAGAGCGTGAAGCTGGTGCCCACCCCGAGCTCGCTCATCACTTCAATGGCGCCCCGGTGGTGCTTCACAATGCCGTACACCGAGGCCAGACCAAGACCTGTACCCCTTCCGGTCTCCTTGGTGGTGAAGAAGGGATCGAAGGCGCGCTTCTGGGTCTCCCGATCCATGCCCACACCCGTATCGCTGACGGTCAGCTCCAGGAAGCGCCCCGGGGCCAGCTCATAGGGGAGGGTGGCGCAGGAAGCCTCGTCCAGGGTTTTCACAGCCGTCCGGATCCAGAGTTCCCCCCCTTCCGGCATGGCATCCCGCGCATTGATGGCCAGGTTCATGAGGGCATTCTGGATCTGGGTGGGGTCCCCCAGAGTCAGGGACGGGCGGGCCCCCAGGGCGGTCTTCAGCAGGATACGGCGGTCGATGCTGTGCTCCAGGATCTGAAGCACCTCGTGGACGATCTCATGGACGTCCACCTCCACCGTCAGGTACTTGCCCTTTCGAGCGAAAGCCAGGAGCTGCTTGGTCAGCTCGGCCGAGCGCTGGCTGGACTTGAGGATGTTGCCGGCGTAGCGGGCGAGGGGGGAGCCCTTGAGCTGATCCTGGAGCATCTCCGCGAAGCCCATGATGGCGCTCAGGTGGTTGTTGAAGTCATGAGCCACCCCTCCGGCGAGCTGTCCGATGGCCTCCATCTTCTCCGCCTGGATCAGCCGCTCCTGGAGACTCCGCCGCTCCTCCCGGGTGCGTCGCTGCTCGGAGAGGTCCACCAGGATCCCCCGGATGCCGGTCGCCTCCCCGGAACGGACAATCGGAGACGAATGAACCATGACGGGATAGGACGTCCCGTCCTTTCTCAAGGCCATGTACTCGTGGCCAGAGCGGCCTCCGGTCATCACGCCATGCAGATCCACAAGAGCCCGCTCCCGATCCTCGGGCACCAGGAGGTGGATCACGGGGCGCCCCAGGATCTCCTCTTCGGTATAGCCAGAGATCGTGATTCCGCACTGGTTGACATAGGTGAAGCAGCCCTGCGCGTCGGTCTCGAAGACCGACTGGGGCAGGCGTCCGGCCAGCTCATGGAAGCGTTCCACACTCTCCCGGAGTTCCGCCTCCCGGAGTCTCGACGCAGTCACATCCTGGCAGACCCCCAGGATCCGACCCGCCCTCCCTCCAGCCTGGGGGACCCACTGGGCCCGGCAGTGGATGCAGCAGAAGCGGTCCGCAGCACCCCGCAGCCGGTATTCCAGTTCCGGGGATCCTCCATGGGGCAGGGCGGTGCGCCACTCCAGAAAGGCATCCCGGTCCTCGGGATGGATGCGCTCCAGGAGTTCCTCCAGGTCAGGAGGCCCCTTGGCGGCGTCCCGCCCGGTGAGTTCATAGAGACTCTCGGACCAGAAGTGATCCCCCATGCCGGGGTGGCACTCGAAACAGCCGAAGCCTCCCATCTTCTGGGCCTCCGCCAGCAGCGTCCGGTTCCGGAACATCTCCTCATCCAGGGTCCTGCCCAGGGTGATGTCCCAGGAGACCGCCAAGATGAGGTTGCGGCCCCGCTGGACCAGGGGCGTCCACTGGGTCCGGACCCACTTCCAGTCCCCGTCCCGATGGCGGATGCGGTATTCCTGCTGCGCCACCATGGTGTGGTCCTGGAGCAGGCAGGTCGAGGGAGCCCCGGAGACCAGCCAGCCCATGAAGGGAATGTCCTCGGGGTGGATCCTGTTGAGATAGACCGCCAGACCGCCTTCCTGGAGTTCATCGAGGGTGCATCCGGTCATGCGGGCATACTCGGACTCGACCCACAGGCAGGCCTGGGACTCCGGATCGAAGAGCAGACCTGCCCCCCGGGAGACGACATGACAGGCCTCAAGCAAGGCCGTGCGGTCGATGTCGGGATGCTCGATCAAGCGGTCCACCCTCTTGAAAGCCATACTGTAAACCACGTCCTTGAGGACTCCTATCCGGAATTCCCCCATGAATCTCGTCATCCTCCAGCCCACCGACTTCACCAGCTGCACCACTGCCCGGATCGAAGGGCGCCGCCTGCTTCACATCAAGGAGGTCCAACGGCTCTCAGAAGGTGCCGAACTGCGCGTAGGACTCGCTGGAGGGCTGACGGGAACCGGACGGATCCTCCACCTGGAAGCCGATCACCTTGAGCTCGAGGTCAGCCTCGACACCCCTCCCCCCCCCAAGCTCCCCCTGACCCTCGTCCTGGCCCTGCCCCGCCCCAAAGTCCTCAACCGGGTCTTGGCGTCGGTCACCAGCCTGGGGGTGGGACGCATCTTCCTCGTCAACGCCTGGAAGGTCGAGAAGAGCTACTGGAAGAGCCCCCGCATGGAGGCGGAGAACCTGCACCACCAGCAGCTCCTGGGCCTGGAGCAGGCCCGGGACACGGTGCTGCCGGAACTGCAGGTCCGCCGCTTCCTGCGCCCCTTCGTGGAAGATGAGCTCCCGGAGCTGTCCAAAGGCACCCTGCGCCTGCTGGCCCACCCCGGCACGGAGATCCCCTGCCCCAGGGGCATCAATGCCCCGGCCACCCTGGTCATCGGGCCCGAAGGCGGCTTCCTGGACCAGGAGGTGGGGCTCTTCGCCCGGGCGGGTTTCCAGGCCGTGGAGATGGGCCCCCGGATCCTCCGGGTGGAGACCGCCGTCGCCGCCCTGGTGGGGCGCCTCTACTGAGCCTGCCGTTCCTTGAGGTACGCCGCCAGCACCTCGGGGTAGCGGAGCATCTCCTGCTCGTAGACCCGTTTCTGCAGCACCTCGGGGGTGTCCCCGGGAAGCACGGGCACGGGGTGGGCCAGGAGTTGGCGCCCATGGTCGTATTCGTTGTCCACGAGGTGGATGGTCACGGCGGACTCTGGAACCCCGGCGGCGATGACGGCCTGGTGCACCTTCATGCCATACATCCCGGCCCCCCCGAAGCGCGGCAGGGGACCTGGGTGGATGTTCAGGATCCGCCCCTCCCATCGGGCAGGCACCACCAGCTTCTTGAGCCAACCGCACAGGGCGATGAATCCGGCACCGGCCCTCTCTGCGCAGATCAGGCAGGCCTCGGTGTATGACCCCTCATCAGGGAAGGCGCTCCGCTCGATCACCTCCACCCTCAGCCCCTCCGCCCGCAGGCGCTCCACCCCGCCTGCCTTGGCGCTGGAGGAGATGGCCAGGACCGCCTCGGCGGGGACCCGGCCTTCACGGCAGGCGCGCAGCAGGTTGAGGGCGTTGCCTCCGGTTCCGGAGATGAAGAGGGCGATGCGATGCATGGGACTCCCGTCAGGCAGAGCCCAGTCTACCCGAGGAAGACACGGGCCTCCTGTCCGGTCCGCTGCCGGAACTCCTCCTCCAGACTCGAGACCCCCGAGCTGGGTTCGTCCAGATAGAGGCTCTCGACCCGGTGCATGGGCACGAAACGGGTGGAGAGCGAGACCTGGTCCCCTTCGCCCCTTCGGACCAGCCCCAGAATCTCCTCCCAGGGCCGGAGTTCGACCCCCCGGAGGGCGATCCCCGCACTCTCCAGCCCCAGGAGCCGGCCCCAGAGCCGCTCCCGGGGCTCCCTCAGGACAAGGACCACCAGCTGATCCATCTGGAAGGGAAGCGACAGGGACATGCAGGACTCCAGGCGTATCCTTTCATGGTACTCCCCATGCGCCATGGAGACGCTATGCTGGGGGACCTGTTCAGGAAAAGATCATGAGCGACCCCTCCAAGACCGGCCCGATCCCCCTCCCCCCCCAGGAGCCCATCGATGCCACGCTCCGCCTGCCCATCGGCGAAGCGGCACCCCACACCCTGGGCACCCAGCCCATTCCTGTGGAGCAACCGGCCTCCTCACCCTTCGAGACCCAGACCATCCAGACGGTCCAGGACCCCGCCGAGACCATCACCCTGAGGAGCCTTCCGGAGATCCCTGAAGCCCTGGCCCCGGAGTTCGCTCTCCCAGAGGAGCCCGCACCCCATCCCGCCGCCTCCACCCAGGACATCCCCTCCCTCTTTCCGGACCCCACCGAGACGCTGACGCTCCAAGGTCTGCCCGAAGTGCCGGAGGCCCTGCCCGAGGAGCCTGCCACGCCTCCCCCTGCCCCCTTGCCGCCCCCTGTCCCCAGACGCTCTGGCATGGGCAGGGGCATCCTGATCGGGATCGTCATCGTGCTGGTGATCCTCGGCATCGGCGGTTTCGTCGCCTACCGCATGGGGGCTTTCGGCACCCGCCCGGAAGCCCGGGATGAAGCACTGGGCACCGCGGAGAAACCGGTGGTCAATGCCACCGTCCAGCCCTACCTGCAGCGGGCCGAGGCCGGGGACACCACTGCCATGGAGATGCTGGGACACTTCTACTATTACGGCCTGAACGTCCCGCAGAACCGTGAGGAGGGTCTGCGCTGGTTCCGCATGGCCGCCTCGGCCGGGAGCCCCAGCGCCCAGAAGACCCTGGAGGCACTGGAAGGCAAGCTCAAGCAGTAGCTGGGGACCACACCCGATTCGACAGGAGGGCTCCAGGCCCTCCTTTTTCCGTAAGGGATCCAGGAACGAAGAGGGATTCCCGGCTACACTCTATGGCAGTCCCTGCGCTTCCCGCCCAGGGACTCGACTCCTGGCCTGCAGGCGCGTCCGGTTCCCAGACCGGCCCACCCGCAGGCATCCCTGTATCCGCGTCATGGCCATCAAGGATCCCCTGACCCCCATGCTCACTGAATACTTCCCCGGACATGCGGCCATCCTGCGGGACCTGGAGCGGGTCATCCTGGCCAACGCGAGCTTTGACGCCTCCCGGCAGGATCTCAACCGGATGTTCCGGGAGGTGGACCGTCTCTGGACCCATCAGCGGCCAGAGCAGCGCAGCAGCAGCCAGTGGATCTCGCCGGTCCACTACGGGGGGCATGTCCCCAGGCATCTGCCGGCCCCCTTCATCCGGATCTGCTTTGCTCTCTACCTCCTCCACTCCGGCTCCCCCCTGAACAGGACCTCTTTCCTGACGGGCCCCTTGAGGCGGGAGACCCTGGACATCCTCACTTTCCCACCGGGATCCCCGTACCGGCTCTGGGACCCGCAGGAGCAGCCCCAGCCCCTGACCCATCTGCACCTCTATCCCCGGATCCCCCAGGATCGGGAGCGGACCGTGGACCTCTACGGGCTCCCGCCCATGCCACCCCAAGTCGATGTGATCGTCTGGCACGCCTTTGCCCGCAGCAGTCTGGAGGCCACCCTCGGCGGGGCGGTCCTGGTCGACCTCGACCAGGGGCAGGTCATCAGCCCCCTCGCCCTGAGGCCGGAGGACTGCACCAATCCGGGGCTGGATCCCGGCCACTTCCTGCAGCGGATCAGCCGCAGCCAGGAACGCCTGGTGGACCTGCTCGACCTCTCCCTGCAGGCCCTCCAGGATGGCCACGAAACGGTCAGAAAGACGGTCCAGGCCTACCTCGATCGGGGACTCCTGGGCAAACTGCCCCGCTGAGACTCAGCCTCCAGCATCCTTCCGCCAGGTCTCGACCCTCCCCGCAACGGCACGGCCAGCCGCGTCAACCAGCTGCTCCAGGCTTGCCTCCCGGACCCCCTGGACGCTGCCGAAAGCCTGGAGGAGCTTCCGGGCCGTGGCCTCCCCCACCCCCGGGATCCGGGTCAACTCGGTCTGGAGGGTCCGCTTGGCCCGCAGGGCGCGGTGGTAGGTGATGGCGAAGCGGTGGGCCTCGTCCCGGATACGCTGGAGCAGCTGGATCACCGGGCTGCTCCTGGGGATCCGCAGGGGCTCGGCGAGCCCTGGACGATAGACCAGCTCCTCCTTCTTGGCCAGAGAGGCTCGCTCCTGGGTACTGAGCCCCAGAGCCTCGAGGGCGGCTTCGGCGGCGTGGAGCTGCCCCAGGCCCCCGTCGATGAGCAGCAGGTCCGGGAACTCCCGCCCCTCCCGCTGGAGCCGGGAGAAGCGCCGGGTGATGGCCTCATGCATATTGGCGAAGTCATCGTTCTGCTCGTTGGTCATCTTGAAGCGCCGGTAACTGCCGCGGTCCGGCACCCCGTCCTGGAAGACCACGCAGGAGGCGACCACCTCCCTGCCCTGGCCGTGGCTGATGTCGAAGCACTCCATGCGCCGCGGCAGGTGGGCCAGGCCCAGGAAGGCCTGGAGCCCCTCCAGCACCGCCTGGTTGAGCCGGGCGGGCTCGAACTTCCGCTCCAGGGCCAGCCGGGCGTTTTCCTGGGCCATCTGAAGCAGCTCCACCTTCTCCCCCCGCTGGGGCACCGCCAGGAAGGGCTTGGCCCCCCGCATGGAGCCCAGCCACTCCCGCAGAAGATCAGCATTCTCGGGTTCCAGCTCCACCAGGATGCGGGCCGGGACGGGTTCCTCCGCGTAGACCCGCTGTAGGACCTCCGCCAGCACGCCTCCATCGAAGGCCTCCACCTCCTCCAGGACGTATTCCTGCCGCCCCACCATGCGCCCGGCACGCAGCACCAGGCGGTGGACGCAGGCCCGCCCATCCAGCACCGCACTGCCATAGAGATCCATGTCCTCCTGGTCGGCCACCGCCGCCTTCTGCTTGGTGAACCAGGCATCCAACTGCTGGAGGCTGTCCCGGTAGCGGGCCGCCTGCTCGAAGGCGCTGTGCTCCGCCGCCTGCCACATGGCCGCCTCCAGCCGGGACTTCAACTCATCCCGCTTGCCCTCCAGGAAGAGCCTGGCCTCCCGGGCCTGCTCCCGGTAGGCCTCCTGATCCACGGCCCCGATGCAGGGGGCGGTGCAACGATGCAACTGGAATTTCATACAGGCCCTGCCCCGCTTGCCATCGATGTCCAGGTCGCAGTCCCGGATCTGGAAGAAGCGGTGGACCAGTTCCGCCGTGCGGTAGGCAGTGCTGGCGGGGAAGAAGGGGCCGAAGTAGAGGCTACCGTCCTTCTTCACCTTGCGGGTCACGAAGACCTGGGGGAAGGCATTGCGCCAAGTGAGCTTGACGTAGGGGTAGCTCTTGTCATCCCTCAGCAGGATATTGAAGGGCGGGGTGTGCTCCTTGATGAGGTTGTTCTCCAGCACCAGGGCTTCCAGCTCAGTGGCGCAGACGATGAACTCCAGATCCCAGATGCGGGCCACCAGTCGGCGGGTCTTGGCGTCGTGCTGCTTGGTCTGGAAGTAGCTCTTCACCCGGTTGCGCAGAACCTTGGCCTTGCCGACGTAGAGCAGGGCCCCCGCCTCGTCCCGATAGAGGTAGACCCCGGGACGGGTGGGCAGGTCCTGGAGCTTGCGGGCCAGGGCCGGGCTGCGCTCCAGGTTGCTGCGGGTCAGGGTCCCCCGGCTCATGGCCCGGTCTCCAGGCGCCGGAGAGCCGCCTCGAGACCATGGCAGGCCTGGATGGCCCCCAGAAAGCGGAAGACCTCCTCCACCGGGTGGGCCAGGGTGCCCCGCTCCCCCCGTATCTCCTGGTAAGCGAGATCCAGTTCCTTCCGGGCGGTCTCCAGCGCCTGCACCCCACTGCCAGGACCTCCCCAGGCGGCCAGGGCCCGTGCAAAGCCCGCCAGGGGCTCCCGGAGCAGGCCCTGCACCCGATCCCCGAGGGCAGCCGGGACGATCTCCCCCAGCACTTGCCGTTGCTCCGAGAGCCGCTGCACGACTTCGGCCCGGGCCAGGTAGCCTGCGCGGGTGCGCTCCCCCTCCTCAGGTTCGGCCATGGCGGCGTTCAGCAAAGCAGAGCGCTCTCCCTGGGCGGCCAGAGCCGCCTGGAAGGATCCCGCCACCGGAAGCCCGCTCAATCCCACATAAGCCAGGAGCAGCTCCGCCGACTGCCGACAGGCGTCCAACGCATCCAGCTCCAGGCGCCGCCGGAGCTTGGCCCCAGGGCGCTCCGGCCAAAGGAGCCAGTCCAGCACCATGGTCACAGCGCACCCGATGAGGACATTCTCGGCCCGGCTGAAGGAGGTGGCCAGGGACTGCTGGAGCCCCTGCCCCTCCATCACGACACTGATGGGGAAGAGGGTGGTGAGGGCCGCCACCCGGGCGGCGCTCTTGAGTCCCACACCCTGGCTGATCAGGATGGCCAGGGCAATGGCCACCCCGGCCGCCAGGAAGGAGTGCCCCAGGAGGCGGACCATGGCAACACCAACCCCCAGCCCCACCAGGGTTGCCCCAGAGCGCTTCATTCCAGCGACCAGGCTTCCCCCAGGGCTCCCCGCACTGACGATCAAGGCCGAGATCCCCGCCCAGTAGAAGGCGTGCAGTCCCATCAACCGGGCCACGAGCATGGCCGCCACCGCCACCACCGCCAAGCGGGCCCCCAGCCTCGCATCCGACCAGCCAACCCAGGGAAAGCGCTTCCATGCCATGGGAAAAGAGTCTAACCTGTGGCGGACATTCTGGTCTAAATGATGAATTCATCAACAAAAGGCAGGAGGGCCCGGGCCTGGGGACACCGCATGGAGCGGATGACCCTCTGGCTCCTATGGTTCCGGGGGTGGGACTTGGTGGGCTGGAATCTCTCCATCGGGCGTTCGGAGCTGGACCTGCTGCTGGTGAGGGGAGAGGAACTCCGCCTGGTGGAGGTCAAAGCGAGGCGCAGGGGTGCCTGGAGTCCGGCTGACCTCGCCCTAGGCCCGGAGCAGCGTCTGAGGCTCCAGCGGGCCCTCCGCACCTGGCTGGACCGGGTGCCCTGGCCCGGCTCCATCACCTTCCAGCGGGTGAGCTGGAACGGTTGGCGCTGCCGCCTGCATCCGCCCGAACGCTGGGAGGGTCTAGGGATTCTCAGGAAAGATGTCTAGACATCTTTCCTGGAAAAAGCGCTAAGATCGTCATCTATTCCCAAACCAAGAACCCAGGGGCTCCGCCCCCCCCATTACGGAGGATTCCGTGTCCGAGCGCATCCAGGCAATCACCCACAAGGGAAAGTCGATCATCATCGTCGACAACTCGAACCTCACCCCGGCCCAGATCGTAGCCAACTTCCCCCTTTTCTCCAAGCTGGCCATTGACCGGAAGATCCGGCGGGTCTGCATGGATGTGACCGGCACCACGACGGACGAGTCCATCAAGAAGGCCGGCGCCGAGACCCACGACAAGATGAACGCCGCCCTGGGACACACCTACTCGGCCATCGTGGGAATCCGGGGCATCCAGAAGATCCTGGCCAACGCCATGCAGAAGGGGCAGTGCTTCGCCGAGACTCGTGAGCAGGCCCTGGACTGGCTGGCCGAACAGCCGGACTGAAAGTACGGAACACTCAGTCCCGGACCCAGTGGCAGGTGTAACCCCCGGGGTGCTTCTGCAGGTAGTCCTGATGATAGGCCTCGGCGTCGTGGAAGGGGCCGGCGGACCCGATGAGGGTTACCACCGGGCGGCTCCACTTGCCACTGCCCTCCACCTCCGCCTTGATCCGTTCGGCCGCCTGGCGCTGGGCCGGGCTGAAGGTGAAGATGGCGCTCCGGTACTGGGTGCCGAGATCATTGCCCTGGCGGTTGAGGGTGGTCGGGTCGTGCATCCGGAAGAAGAAGCGCAAAAGGGCTTCATAGCTTGTGACCTTGGGGTCGAAGCGTACCTCCACGGCCTCGGCATGGCCGGTCTTCCCCGTCTTCACCGCTTCGTAGACAGGGTCCGGGGTCTCCCCACCGGTGTAGCCCACCCGGGTGGAGAGCACACCGGGCTGGCCCCTCAGCAGTTCCTGCATGCCCCAGAAGCAGCCCCCGGCAAAGAGGGCCACTTCATAGTCCAGGTCCTTCCGGAAGAGAGGAAGATAGCCCCGGTAGCCCTCCTGCTCCAGCTGTTCCACCGGGATGAAGCGGAGGGAGGCGCTGTTGATGCAATAGCGCAACCCGGTGGGTCCCGGCCCGTCGTTGAAGACATGGCCCAGGTGGGAGTCCGAGCCTTGGGAACGCACCTCCGTCCGGAGCATTCCGAAGCTGTGGTCATCCTTCTCCGCCAGGACCGTCCCGGCCAGGGGGCGGGTGAAGCTGGGCCAACCGCAGCCAGCGTCGAACTTGTCCCGGGAGCTGAAGAGCGGACGACCATCGACGATATCGACGTAGAGCCCCTCCCGCTTCTCATTCCAGTATTCGTTCTCGAAGGGCGGCTCGGTGCCGTTCTGTCGGGTCACATAGTACTGCCGGGGGCTGAGTCGGGACTTGAGGTTGGCGTCTTCGGTGATCTGCGGCATGGAACCCCCACGCGGAGCATCGCACCCCGCAAGCCCCAGGAGCGGAAAGCCGACCGCCGCGAACGCCAAAAGGCTGAGCCATCGATTCCGGTCCGGTGTGGGCATCGGGGGACCTCCCGCTGTGCTCCCTTGGATGCCCGCGGCCCGGTCGCCGTTCACGCGTCACAGAGATGCGAAATCGCGCACAAGCGCCCTTGGCAAAAGCTCCTGGCCTAGCGGAAAGACAACGGGCGTGCAATTATGGCATGCAAGGTTCCGCTGGTGCGGAACCCGGTTTTTTCCGAGGATACCATGCTGACCTTGCCCCTTGTACAGGCCCTGACCTTCGACGACGTGCTTCTGGTGCCGGGGCCTTCCGAGGTGCATCCCAATCAGGTCGACCTCGCCACCCGCGTGACCCGGGACGTGAACCTGCGCATCCCCATCCTCTCCGCCGCCATGGACACCGTCACCGAGGGCCGCTTGGCCATCGCCCTGGCCCAGCAGGGCGGCATGGGCATCATCCACAAGAACCTGAGCATCGAACGTCAGGCCGAGGAGGTGGACAAGGTCAAGCGCTCCGAGAGCGGCATGATCACCAACCCCATCACCATCAGCCCCGACGCCCGCATCCACGAGGCCGAAGCCCTCATGGCCAAGTTCAAGATCAGCGGCGTCCCCGTGGTCGAGAACGGCAAGCTGGTGGGCATCCTCACCAACCGCGACCTGCGCTTCGAGACCAACCTTGATCTGCTGGTGAGCGAGCGCATGACCCGTCAGCCCCTGGTGACGGTCCCCGTGGGCACCACCCTGGAGCAGGCCAAGGTCAAGCTCCAGCAGCACCGCGTGGAGAAGCTCCTGGTGGTGGATGAGAAGGGCGGCCTGCGGGGCCTCATCACCGTCAAGGACATCGAGAAGTCCATCAACTACCCCAACGCCGCCAAGGATGCCATGGGCCGCCTCCGCGTTGGCGCCGCCCTGGGCGTGGGCCGGGACATGCTGGACCGCGCCAAGGCCCTGGTGGAGGCCAAGGTCGATGTGCTCTGCCTGGACAGCAGCCACGGCCACAGCAAGGGGGTCCTCGACGGGCTGCGGGCCCTGAGGGCGGCATTCCCGGAGATCGGCATCATCGCCGGCAATGTGGCCACCTACCAGGGAGCCAGGGACCTGATCCAGGCTGGGGCCAGCGCTGTCAAGGTCGGCATCGGGCCCGGCTCCATCTGCACCACCCGCATCGTCACCGGCGCCGGCATGCCCCAGATCACCGCCGTCTCCGAGGCCTCCCGGGCCTGCCGCGAGCTGGGGGTCCCCTGCATCGCCGACGGCGGCATCAAGTTCTCGGGCGACATCGCCAAGGCCATCGCCGCCGGTGCGGATGTGGTCATGATCGGTGGCCTCCTGGCCGGCACCGAGGAAGCCCCGGGCGAGACCATCTTCTACCAGGGCCGCACCTTCAAGTCCTACCGGGGCATGGGCTCCATCGGCGCCATGAAGGAGGGCTCCAAGGACCGCTACTTCCAGGAGGGCAAGGACGACACCAAGCTGGTGCCCGAGGGCATCGAAGGCCAGGTGCCCTACAAGGGCAAGGTGGCGGACCTCATCACCCAGCTCATGGGCGGCCTGCGCGCCGGCATGGGCCTGGTGGGCGGCGGCAGCGTCCCCGAGTTCCAGCAGAAGGCCAGCTTCGTCCAGATCACCAGTCCCGGCCTGCGCGAGAGCCACGCCCACGACGTGATGATCACGAAGGAAGCCCCGAACTACCGGATGGACTGAGGGGCAGGTCCCTCAGCGCCAGGCTCAGTTCCCTTGAGCTGAAGGGCTTGCACAACAGGCCCACGTGGCAGAACTGCCGCAGGGCCTGACGGCCCCGCTCGGGCAGGTTGCCCGAGGCCAGGAGCACCGGGAGCAGCGGATGCCGCTCCCGGATCCGGGCCAGAGTCTCCAGGCCATCCATCCCGGGCATATTGAAGTCCAGGACCACCACCTCCACCTCGGGATTCCCCCCAAGGGTCTCCAGAGCCATCGGACCGGAATCCGCAACGACGACGTGGTGCCCCAGGGCCTCCAGGAGTTCCGGCAGAGACTCGCGGATCAGCTCGTCATCATCCACCACCAGGACATGACGGCGGATCATCCCCCGTCCGCCCTCCTCAGGCTCGGAAGCGTGGCCCCCGAAGCCCATCTGGTCAGCTGCAGAGGGTGGGAAGCGGAGCGCCACCCGCGTCCCCCTGCCCTGCTCGCTCTGGATCCGGACATAGCCGCCATGGGCCTTCATGGTCCCGTAGACGATGGAGAGCCCCAATCCCGTCCCCTTCCCGGTGGGTTTGGTCGTGAAGAAGGGCTCCAGGGCCATCTCCGCGACTTCGGGGGTCATGCCCTCTCCGGTATCCGAGACCTCCACCAGCACCCCGTCGGGATCACTGTGGGAGGCCAGGGTGAGCTCCCCCCCGCCCGGCATGGCATCCACGGCATTGACGCACAGGTTCATCAGGGCGTTGGCGAGGGCCACCGGCTCCCCGAGCACAGGAGGCAGGGGCTCCTGGAGCTCCAGCCGGATACCCACCCGCTTGAGGGTGGTGTGCTCCAGCAACTCGGCCTCCTGGCGGATGAGGGCGTTCAGGTCCAGCACCCTGGGCTCCTGCAGGTCCTTGCGGGAGAACTCCAGGAGCCCCTTCACCAAGTCCCTGCCCCGGGTGGCCGCCTGCAGGATGGTGCCCGCATTGCGCTGGAGCGTCTCGTCCCCGGGGTGCCGGGAAACGACCATGTCGGTGACGGCCATGATCGCGGCAAGAACATTGTTCATGTCATGGGCGACCCCGCCCGCCAGCCGCCCCACACTCTCCATCCGCTGGAGGTGATTGAGCTCACGCTCCAGCTGGTCCATCTCCTCCTCCCCCTTCCGGAGGGCGGTGATGTCCCGACCCACCCCCCTGTAGCCCTGGACGGACCGGCCCGGACCATGGATGGGTGAAGCCGAGATCTCCAGGAGGATCTCACTCCCATCCCGGCGGAGGGCGCGGGTCTCCAGTCCCCGGACCCGGCTCCGCCGCATGAAGGCTCTCCGGGCCAGGATCCTCACCCGCAGCATGTCCCCGGGGGCCAAGAGGTCCGTGAGTCCCAGGCGGCCCACGACAGCCTCCGGCGCATAGCCCAGGATCCGCTCAACGGAGGGGCTCACGTAGGTGAAGATCCCCTTGGGGTCCATCTCCCACACCCACTCCTCCACCTCGGAGAGGACCTCGTGGAAGCGCTCCTCACTGAGACGCAGGGAGGCCTCGGCGCGCTTCCTGGGCGTGATGTCGGTATGGATGGCCACCGCCCCGCCCGACTGCCCCCCCAGCGGGGTGACATCCAGCCCGAACCAGCGTCCGCCCGAAGCGAACTCCATGCCGAAGCGTGCCAGGCAGCCGCCGGCGACGGCCCTCACCCCGGCAGCCACCGCCGCTGAGTCCCCCGGCGCCAGGCAATCCAGGGCAGCGGAGCAGTAATCGGAGCCCTCCCCCAGAGCCAGTTCCAATGGGGCACCCAGATCCAGTACATCCCGGGTCCACTGGGGGTTCACCAGCATGATCCGGCAGGCCGGGTCCATCACGGCCAGCCCCGACCCCAGAGAGTTCATCACCGCCCGCAGGAGGGCCTCCTGCTCCCGAAGGCGACGCTCCGCCATCCGCAACTCTGTGATGTCCCGGGAGATGCCGAGCAGACATGGACTAAGGCCATCCCCACCGATGCGGGCCTTGGTGATGAGCACCGAGCGATCCCCCCCCTTGCCCCTGGGCAGGATGTGCTCCAGCAGGAGCGGTTCCCCTCCTTCCATCACCCGGGCGTCCTCCTCCTGGAAGTGCCGAGCCAAGGCAGGGGGGAAGATCTCCCGATCCGTCCTCCCGAGGACCTCCTCGACGGGGCGCCCGAGCAGACCGGCAGCCGCCGAGCTGAAGAGGATATAGCGGCCCTCCCGATCCTTCACAAAGATGGCGTCCGGGGCGCCCTCCACCACGGCCCGGAGGAGGGCCTCACTCTTCCGCTGGCTGAGCAGGGCCTGCTCCGTCTCCACCTGACTCCTGCGCTGCCTCTCCAGAATCCATGCGGTCAGGCCCCCCACCACCAGGAAGAGGACCCCCATCGGCAGGTCACCTTGCCAGCGGAGGCGTCCCCCCTGAAGCCCCAGTTGGGTCAGCACCCCTCCGGCGAGAGTGCCGCAGAGCCCCCCCGCCAGCCCCCCCGTGCGCGCACCCACCAGGACGGGAACCATGAAGAAGAGGATGCCGAAACGCTGGCTCTTCATGCCGTGGCGCACCAGCCAAGCCACCCCCGCGAGGGTCACCGTCCCCAGACAGACCGGCCAGACAGCCCTCGGCGGCGGTGCCGTCTGGCGCCCCTCCGGATCACTGGCACCAACGATTCCAGCCCCCATGGCCCTTCCACCCAGCGCCCCCAGGAGAGGGGTGCCCCCTTCCTATCGCCGCGGCACCGTCCTGGGCTGAATTTCAACGTTCAACGCAACCTGGCCAGCTCCGGATAGCAGCGCACCAGGACATCGGCATGCTCCCGGCTCACCGTCACCAGGATGCTGTCCCTCAGAGCCCGGGCCGTGGTCTGGTGGGGCCGGCCAGCCAGGAAGGCCTCAGGCTCCAGGAAGCCCGATCGGGCGTCTTCAGGCTCGCAGACCGTCACAGCCGCTCCACGGCTCAGCTCCACCTGTCCGGCCAGGACCTGATGGATCTCAGGAGCCGGATCCCCCTCCCGGAAGAGCAGCTCCCCCTCAGACACCAGGCGCTTGACGCTCACCAGGGCGAAGCGGCTCTGGAAAGCCCGGATCACCTCATTGGCCTCCTTCAACCGCAGGGCGAACTGCTGGCAGATGACCCGGGTGAGTTCGGGATAGCCGGCGATGATCACATCGATGTGCGCAGGCTTGAGACGGAGGGCATAGGTGATCCCGCAGCTCCGGACCGAGGCCGTCCGCCGGAGATCCCCGAAGTAGGCCATCTCGCCGACGATGGCGAGGTGCGCGGGATCGCAGAGCACCGAGGCCAGGACCACGGGAGTCCCCCCGGCGACCAGAGGTGGCTGTTCTACGGTGAACACCCCCTTCACCACGATGAAGAGGTCTTGATCCCGGTCATCCTGCCGCACCAGCAGCTCCCCGTCTGCGTAACGCAGGGGCCCGATGTCAGTGCAGGACTTCAGCAACCTGCAGAGCTCCGAGTCTTCACCGGTTTCCAGCAGAGCGATATCAAATGGGCCTGGCATCACACACTCCGAGCATCATGGGACATCCGGCCATTGTCCATGATTCTGCTTGATATTCGCATCGGCAATTGGTGCATTCCCCATCACCAGGGACAATCCGCGGTCACCTGCATCCTGAAGCCCCCCGGTTCCAGGGTCAGCTCGGCCCGGTCCCGGGCTGGCGCCGGCTCGCCATCCAGGTGCCATGGCAGGGAGCGCTCCAGGCGCAGGCGACAGGCGAGGAGCCTGCCCTCCTCCCTCAGCCGTGTGTGCCCTGCCTCCCGGAAGAGGCGGGGCACCTCAGAAAGCAGATCTAAGGGGGAGGGCCGCCGGAGGCGGGCCCACTGCAGCACACCATCCACCGGGCTGGCCCCCGGCGCGATCCAGAAGCCCGAGCCGAACTGGGGCAGGTTTGCGAAGCAGAGGCTCCAGATCGACTCCGGCAGGGAAGGTTCCCCTCCCCGCCAAGCGGCCTTCAGCCTGGCCAGGCCCCCCCCTGCTGGCCGCGCTGGCGGTTGGGAGGCCTCCTCCCAGATCACTCCCGCCCCACGGTGGGTCCGCCAGAGCCCGAGACTGAGGCGGGCGTAATTCAGGAAGCCCCGCCCCTCCAGGCCGTCGAAGGCGTGGGCCACCTCAGCCTCGAAGCCGGTCCCGCAGAGGTTCAGGAAGGGGATTCCGTCCAGCCGGGGCAGGTCCATGCGGATCTCCCGCCCCGCCAGCAGGCTGGCCACGGCCCCCGCAGGCTCCAGGGGTGTGCGCAGACCCCGGACCAGGCCATTGCCCGAACCTCCCGGTACAGCCCCCAGGGGCACGGGACAACCTGCCGCCACCAGGGCCCGGCCCGCATGGTGCAGAGTGCCATCCCCGCCCCAGACCAGCAGGGGTCCTCCCGCGGCCCAGGCCTGCTGGATCAGGGGACCGAAGTCCCAGGGGGGGCCGAAGGGCGCAGGTTCGATGCGGGCACGCAGCTCCGCGGGGAGCCGGGAGAGGAGGGCCTCGGGATCCTTGGGCCGGGGGCCCGACCGGGCGTTGTAGACCAGGGGCAGCTTGGCTGTCACGAGGGCTCCATGAAGCGGTGGGGCGGTGCGACCAGTTCCAGGGGCTCCCCGGTAACGGGATGGCTGAGGACCAGCTTCCAGGCATGCAGCCATAGCTGGTCGGAGGCAGCACCCCCATAGAGCCCATCGCCCAGGATGGGCGTCCCCAGCCAGGCGAGGTGGACCCGGATCTGGTGGGTACGCCCCGTCCGGGGCTCGGCCACCACCCAGGAGCCAGGCACCAGCCCCCGGGACTCCTCCTCCGTGGCAGGACGAAAGAGCGTCTGGGAGGGCCGGGGCTCCAGCAGGTCACCCTCGCACCCGAAGCGGGCGGGCTTGGCCAGGCGCAGCCTGCCGATGGGGCGGTCCACCTCCACCGGCTCCAGAGTCCTGGGGATCCGGGCAAGATAGAGCTTGCGGAGAGTCCGCTCCTGGAAGAGCCGTCCCAGGTCCCCCGCTTTGTCCTTGGCCAGCACCAGCACCCCGCTGGTGCCCTGGTCAAGCCGGTGGCAGAGGATGAGCTTCTGTCCGGGGCGCTGCCGCCCCAGCAGGGCGAGCAGGTCATGGCGATCGGAGGCCTGGGTGCCCTGGGTGGGCAGCCCGGCGGGCTTGTTCACCACCAGCAGCCAGGGATCCTCGAAGACCACTTCGACTGCGAAGTCCGGGGGCGCCCCCAGGGTGTCGTCCACCGCCACCCGGACCTCAGATCCCGGCTGCACCGTACGGCTGGCCACGCGGACCCGCTTCTGGTTCACCTGGACCCCCCCCAGCTGCAGGGCCATCCGGGCCTGCCGCCGGCTGAGGCCCGTGCCCTCGGCCACCAGCTGATCCAGGCGCAGGTCCGACTGCCCCGATTCCACGATGAATTTCCAGTTCTGCAGCGTCATGCCCCCAGAGTATCGCGGGCCTGCCCGGGTCCATGCAGATTGCTCACCCACACCACCGTCTCCCGATCCATCATGGAAAGCATGGAAGCCTCCTCTCCATCCTCCGACCCCCTGCGCCTCCTCCTGTCCTTTCTGGCCCATGAAACCGAGCGGCCCTCTGAGAGGATCCAGGAGGGCCTCTCCCTTGTCGTGGCCCTCACCGGCATCGACCGGACCATGCTGGCAACCCGGAGTTCCTTCGGCCTGGAGACGCTGGCCTGGGCCACCCATGAAGGACTCTTCCAGCCGGACTGGAGCCCTGCCCCCGCCACAGGCCTCTGCCAGGCGGCCCTGGAGGGAGCCCCCTTGCCCCTCGAGGTGGAGGACATCCCCGCCTCTGATCTCTGGGGCGCCCACCCTGACTCCCGGGAACTCGGCATCGAGGCCTACCTGGGGATCCCCGTGGGAAATCCTCCCCTGGGGGTCATCTCCCTGCAATCCGCCAGCCCCCGCCGGTTCTCGGACGAGGATCGCCTGGTGGCCCAGGCGATGGCCGCCCTCTTCGCCCCCCTGCTGGAGCTGGAACAGCTCCGGGAGGAACTCCACCGCAAAGACGAGGTCCTTGCCCTGCACAGCGCCATCGCCGACGACCATGCCCTGGAGCATCCCCAGAGCCAGCTGCCCACCCGCCGCTATCTGGAGATCTGGGCCCGGGCCAACCTCTCCCGGGCCCGACGCTCCCGGGAGAAGATCGGGGTCGTCCTCTTCGACACCCGGAGAACCCCTGGCGGTTTCAGCGGGCTGGAGACCATGGCCACGCATCTCCGGGGTGAGGACTTGCTGGTGGACCTCGGCGGGCATCAGGTCCTGCTGGTGGTCCCGGCCACCAACCACGGCCTCATGGGTGGCCTCCTCAGGCGGATGCAGAGCATTACGGGCCATACCCTGCCCTGCGGCGCAACCCTCTGCGACCCTTCCACCGATCTGGAGGGGGGCCAGCCCAGCCTGAGCCCAGCCATCGCCCGGGCCCTCCTTGCCCTGTCCGAAGCCGGAGACACCCCCCACTGGATCCAGGCGGACTGAGATGCGGCGTCGTGGCTCCGCCATGACATCGCACGGGGGTGGAAGGGGGGAGGCAAAGGGCGCACAGCGACCGGGCGGTCTCCCGGACACGGAATTCACATCCCCGCCACTCTGGGGGCACGACCGCAGCCCAGCATGGATCCGACAGGCCCATCCGGGGAATCCTCATGCTCGCTGCCGACCACTACCAGATCAAGCTCGAGAACCACCACCAGGGGGTGATCTTCACCTACAACGGCTTCCTCTCAGAGGGAATCCTCTTCGCCCTGGGCGAGGCCCTCAAGAAGAAGCTCAGTGCCGAAGAGACCGATGCCACCACCATGAAGCGGGTCTTCTCGGTCTTCGTGGAGCAGGCCCAGAACATCATCCGCTACTCCGCCGAGACGGTGGCCGACGAGCAGCGGGAAGTCAACCGCATCAGCTCGGGCCTGCTCCGGGTGGGGCACGATGGTGACCGCTTCTTCGTGGTCTGCGGCAACGTCATGCGTCTGGCCGATGCCCTGCCCCTCCGGGAGCGTCTGGAGAAGATCCAGGCCCTGGACCCGGCCGGCATCAAGGCCTACTACCTCGAAAAGATCAAGGCACCCGAAGACAGCGGCAGCAAGGGAGCCAGCCTGGGGCTCATCGAAATCGCCCGGAGAGCCAGCGAGCCCATCCAGTTCGACTTCCACCCCATCGACCCGGAGACGACCTTCTACTGCATGAAGGCTTTCATCTGAGCGCGGAGAGACCACCCATGGAGAACCTTCACATCCCTTCAGCCGAACGCTCCCCCGAGGTCGACTTCCGTTTCACCGAACACCGCCTGGCCCTCCGGGGAGAGGCCTACCCTGAGGATGCCGCCGCCTTCTTCGGCCCCATCCTCAGGGCTCTCGCGACCCACTGTGAGGGGGCTTCCGGCCAGGAACTCCGGATGGACTTCCAGTTGGGCTACTTCAACACCAGCAGTGCCAAGGCCCTGATGAACCTGATCCAGCTCCTGGAACAGGCCGCCCGGAACGGGGCCCAGGTGGACATCCACTGGCACTATGCCGAGGGGGATGATGTCATTCAGGAGTTCGGCGAGGACTTCTCCAGCGAGCTTGAGCATGCCCGGTTCCACCTTGTCCAGCTCTGAGGAGGTCTTCGACCTCTTCGACCAGGAGAAGGACCAGGTCCGGCGGGCCATGGCCCTTCTGGAGCAGCCCCACCTCGGGTTCCAGGACTTGAAGGATCTGGCCCTGGAGCTGGCCCAGGCCCTTGAGCAGAGTTCCCGCGAGCAGCAGCGGCTGGTGCGAACCGGCGACCGTCAGCAGGCCCAGCTCCGTATGGTCTCCCAGGAGCTGCAGGAGAAGTCCCGACTGCTCGAGGAGCAGGCCCGCCACCTCATGGTGCTCAACACGGAGCTGGCCCACGAGGTGGAGACCCGCAAGAGTCTGGAGGTGGAGCTGAGAGTCCAGGCCACCACCGACCCCCTGACGGGGGCCTACAACCGCCGACGTTTCTCAGAGCTTGCCGACTACGAGCTGGCTCGGGAGCAGCGCAATCGGGAGGGGCTCTGCCTGGTGGCCCTGGATATCGACCACTTCAAGCGGGTCAACGACCGCCACGGACACGCCGCCGGGGACGGTACCCTGCTGCGCTTCACCCAGAGCGTCACCACCGCCCTCAGGGGCATGGACACCCTGGGACGTCTGGGGGGCGAGGAGTTCGCCATCCTGCTGCCCTCCACCCTGCTCAAGGACGCCCTGAACCTTGCAGAACGGATCCGCCAAGCCGTGGAACGCTGCCCCATGAGCGGCCCGGAGGGCCCCTTCTTCATCACGGTCAGCCTGGGGGTGACCCAGCTCCGCCCAGGTGAAGGGCTGGAGGGCCTCATGTCCCGCGCTGACGGATGCCTCTACGAGGCCAAGCGGACGGGGCGGAACCGGGTGGCCAGCCGCCCCTGAAGACTCAGCGGCGCTCCATCAACAGGTTGACAGCACTCTCGCTGCTGCCCCCCTGCTGGAGGAAGCGGTAGACCTGGTCCGGTTCAGAGGCCAGACGGCGCGTGTCGTAGTCTTGCATGACCCGGCGGATGGCCTGGCTCTCGGCCTCCGCCATCGTGGAGGGCCGATTGCACCCCGCCACCATTCCCAGGATCCCCAACACCACCACCAGCCGGACCATGCGACTCTCCGCCACCTGGATCCGAGCATACGCCCCCCAAGGCCACCACCTGACCCCGGAGGGGCCATCTGGACCCAAGCGGGGGTGGAATGGCCGGATCTACCGCTTGGGCAGCAGCGGCAGCTGGACGTAGGAGGGGAAGGTCCGCCCCACATGGATCGTGTTCTGCGAGCCGGGCCGGTATGCCTCCTCGTCGAAGGCGATCCAGGTGTTGCCCACCGGCTCCAGGTCGAGCCGGATGCGCCAGCCCTTCCGGATGAGGCCGGTGGTGGGGAAGCTGCCCACCTCGCACTCCACGATCTGGCCGGGCTTGAGGGGCTGGTGGTCCTCGGGGGTGTGGGTGTAGACCGGGCAGTCGGGACGGGTGAGCCCGGGATGCTGCATCCGGTGCGAGACCTTGAGGGCCCCGAAGCCCAGGGGCAGATACTGGCACATGCCGGTGGGGGGCGAGTAGCGCACCTCTACCCCGTTCTCATCGATCACCCTCAGGTTCAGATGGAGCTCCATGTCCCGGGTGGTGGAGGATACGAAGAGTCCGGCCTTGATGTAGCCCGCGATCTCCATGTCCTCTTCCATGGGCTCTGATATGAAGCTGACCCCGCTCAGCGACTCGATCTCGGAGCGGTCCACATCGGCGTCATAGCTCACCTGTCCGTCGGCCCCGGGCGCGGGAAGCAGGCTGCGGAAGCCGCTGCGCTGGCCGTCGGTGCTGACGGAGCCCGGTTGCGCATCGAGGTAGAACCTCGGATAGCTGGTACCGGGCACAGGCCAGTCGAGTTCCCGTCGCCAGTAGTAGCCCCCCTGGCCCGTGCGGATCTGCAGCTCCACCCGCGGCCCCTCCATAATCCCGTTCTCCTCCCCCTTCAGCCACTTGTCGAAGAAGGCCCGGAAGCGGTCCAGATACTGGGGGTCGTACATCCAGAAGTGGATGCCGGTGTCATTGACGATGAGGAGCTTCTTGTTCTTGGAGCCGCAGCGGATAAAGGCCTCGCTGCTGCCCTTGCCGTGGAGCGATGCCCCGGGCTCCACCACGGGCCAGATGGGGTAGTCCAGCCTGGCAATGTCGCAGGTGGAGGTGTAGGGGGCCTCCGGGCCATAGGCCTCCTCGGACCAGAAGGGATGCTCCCGGTTGTGGTCCATGAAGGTGTGATCCTGGGGGTGCGTCGTGGCGTTCATGTTGTCGGCCCGGTTGTAGAGCCCGCCGCCGCTGTAGATGTAATCCCGGTAGCCGTCGTAGTCACCCATGATGGGGATCATGGCCGTGAGGCCCTTGGGACGCTGCTGGGCGGCCATGTACTGGGTCATGGCGTAGTAAGAGGCCCCCCAGAGGCCCACCTTGCCCGTGGACCAGGACTGGGCGGCGGCCCACTCGATGCCATCGGCGTAGTCGCGGCCGGACTGCACACCGAACTGCTTGAGGTCGCCTGGGTTGGACCCCACACCCCGCTCCTCCATGTTGATCACCACGTAGCCGCGGGGTACCCAGTCCCTGGCGCAGGGCTGCTCGAAGGTCTCGGAGACGGGCACCAGCTGGGGGGGTGGCCCGTGGTGCACGTGGGCATGTCCGGGCTTGAGCCTGGGAATGGGCACAGCGGAACCGAAGCAGGGCCCCATGCGCTGGAAGAAGACCCCCTGCAGGAATTTCTTGGTGTCGGGCGAGCCATAGCTCTCAAAGAAAGCGTCCTCGGCCTTTTCGTGGAAGGCGATCTCTTCGGGGGTGGTGGCGTAGCCGTTCACGAAGCCCTTGCCGAAGACCCCCATGCACATGACCACGGGGTACCGCCCCTCCGCGAGAGGCCGGTAGACATCCGCCAGGACAAAGCTCCCGTCCCGCATGGGGATGGGGACATTGGCCTCCTTGCGGATGCCCTGGATGCAGCGGCGGACCAGGTTGCGGGCGGACTCCACGCTGGAGAGTGTCCTCCCCAGCTTCTCCATCAGCTCAGCGACCGCCGGGTCGGCACCGAAGTGCTCGTAGTCCTGCACGAAGTTGATGCGATAGCGGTAGTGGGCCAGGAGCGCGTTGACTTCGGGACTGAGATCCCCGATGGCCGTGAGGAAGCGGACCTCGTTGGTGACCTGGTAGTGGGAGATGCGCGTGATGTCACCGTGGACCTCCGCCACCAGATCCGCAGGGCTCATGAAGTCCCGTCCCATGCCACTGCCCAGGAAGATCCCGGCGGCATCGAAGCTCACCGTCTCCCCGGGCTCATATTCAAAACGTCCCTGGGCATCCAGCACCCCCGAGCGCCGCTCCGTGCGATAGCCCAGACCGGTGATGCTTCCGTCCAGGAAGAGTCCCGTCGCCATAGAACCTCCGCTTCATGGTGAATCTGGATCGATTGTAGGCGCTCAGCTCAGGGGCCCCCCGGCCGGATCAGGCGGAGGCCTATCCGGATCAGGCAAAAAGGGGGGGATCTCGGATACCGGTCCCTGATGGTGAAGTCTTCCAAAAAATCAAGCCATGCGTAACGAAGGCATCAAGGGTAACCTGATCGGATGCAGTTTTTTTTCCCCGACTCCGTCTTTGATAAGCTCCAGCCCCTCCCCGAGGCCATCCTGATGGCCATGGGGGCCATCGGCCAACCTGCAGCCCGCGGCCACCTCGCCAAGACTCTGGTGAAATCCAAGGTGGCCCCCCAGGCGGCCCCGTGGATCCAGAACCCCGCGGGCATGAGCACCCTCATGGAAGTGCTCCAGGAGGCCGGCTTCGCTCATGAGCCCCGCAAGGGCTTCTGGGCCATCACCCGCGAGGCCCGCGAGGTGGTCTGCCGCCGGGCGCACCGCAAGGGCTGCCTCAAGGCCCTGGCCTCCGTGGGACAGGCGGGCTACGGCACCGGCGAGGTGGTCCTCGATCCCCTGGGACGCGACCTCGCCACCCTGCGGGTCACCCTGGTGGAAGGCGAATCCAAGGACTGGCTGGCCGCCCAGGAGCGGGTCCGTCAGGCCCATGGCCAGGCCCTGGGGCAGCGGGACCCCCTCTCCCTCATCTGCGGGGAGCCCTTCGACCCAGAGTGGTTCGAGAGCCTGAGCCCCGCGCTCCAGAGCCATGCCGCCTGGGCACTGCTCCACGACCAGACCCTTCTGGGCCAGCGCAACGAGGCCTTCCTGGAGTGGCTCCGGATGCGAAGCGGCAGCAAGCGGAGTCCCGTGGGCCCTGTCCTGGAATTCCTGGTCATGGAGGGCCGCCTGGAAGAGGCCGATGCCCTCCTGGACAAGCTCAAGCCCACCCAGCGGGCCCTCACCCCCGTGGCCCTGCTGGAGGCGGCCCTGCGCCTCGCCCAGGGGCGGGCAACCGAGGCCGCCGCCGGATTCGAGGGCGTCCTCGCCCAGCTCCAGGGCGCCAAGAAGAAGGCCATCCACCTGCCCGGTCTCATGGACACCTTCTGCATCCTGGCCTTCCTGGGGCGGGGAGACGCGGCGGGATTGAAGGAGGCGGCGGAGCGCCTGGAGCTCATGGCCCGCCGCCATGTCAGCGACCCCATCAGTGCCTTCCACGATCCTCTCCAGCGCATCCTCCTGCACCGGTTGGGGCAACCCATCCTGCGGAACGCCGCCCGCAGCGCCCCCAGCGGCCTGGCCACCTTCGCCGAGTGCCTCTCGGACTACCTCTGCGAGGTCCGCCTCGCCCCCGAGGCCCTGGAGCAGTGCGAACTCCAGCTGGATGGACTGCCCCTGGGGCTCTTCCGCCGCGAGACGGAGGAGATGGCCCGTCGCGCCCGGGGCGGGGTGAGTGCCGTGAGCTACCCCTTCCTGGACCTGGTGAGCCACGAAGAGGTCTGGGAGAAGGCCCTGGAAGCCCTCCAGAGCGTGGCCAGACCCACGGACCACCGGCCAGGCCGTCTGGCCTGGTGGGTCTGGCGGGATCCCGAATCCCGCACCCCCTATGCCATCGAGGGCCGGGAGCAGCGGCTCGACACCAAGGGTACCTGGTCCAGGGGCAAGGCCGTCTCCATGAAACGCCTCAAGGAGGAGACCCGGTCCTGGGACTTCCTCCTGCCCCAGGACCACGCCCTGCTGGCCTGCATCCGGGAGAACTGGAAGGGCTTCGAGCTGGACTTCGAAGGGGCCCTGAAGGCCCTCATCGGCCACCCCCTGGTCTTCTGGAGTGAGGGTGAGGTGGAGAAGTGTGCCCGGGTGGAGGTGGTGGCAGGGCAGCCCCAGCTGCGGGTGACCCGCCGGGAGGAGGTCCTGGAGATCCGCATGGAGCCCCCCCTCAGCGAGGAGGATGTGCTGGTGGATGCCTCGGCCCTGGGTCGGGTGCAGATCATCGCCATCACCCCGGCCCATCGCAAGCTGGCCGAGATCCTGGGCAGTGGGCTCCAGATCCCCGCCAAGGCCGAGAACCAGATGCTCCAGGCCCTGGGCTCCGTCGCCCCCATGGTCACGGTCCACTCCGAAGTGGCCGTCAGTGCCAAGGCCGCCAAGGCCGCCGGCATGACCCGGCTGGAGGCTGCGAGCGGCTTCCACATCCTGCTGATGCCCTTCCACCAGGGCCTCAAGGCGCAGCTGCGGGTGCGCCCGGTGGAAGACGGAGAGTTCTGCATCCCCGGCGAGGGCGGCGCCAGCCTCCTCATGGAGCGCAAGGGGAAACGCATCTTGGTGAACCGCAGCCCCGAAGCCGAGCGGGAGGGCGCCGAGCGGGTGCGGGAGGCCCTGCCCACCCTGCCCCTGGACGAGGGACTCACGGAGTGGATGATCGATGACCCCGAGCGCTGCATGCACCTGCTCATGGAGCTGGAGGCCATCAAGGATCAGGTGACGGTCCACTGGCCCGAGGGCGGCAAGCTGAACCCGCCCGGCAGCCTGGGCCTCAACGCCATGCGCCTGACCATCAAGCGCAACGGCAGCTGGTTTGACGCCGAGGGCGAGATCCGTTTGGAGGACGGACAGGTCATGGACCTCGCCGAGCTCCTGGAGGCAACCAAGGATGGCGCCAACCGGATGATACGCCTCTCCGACGGAAAGTTCGTGGCCCTCACCGAGCAGTTCCGCCGCCGCCTGGAGGATCTCCGGGCCATGGGTGAAGAGCAGGACAAGGGCCTGCGGCTCCACAGCCTCAGCGCCCTGGCCCTGGAGGGCCTGGAGGAGGAGCTGGGCGAGTTCAAGACTGACAATGCCTGGCAGACCCATGTGGAGAAGCTCAAGGACTCCATGGCTCTGGAGCCCTCCCTGCCCGATGGCTTCCAGGCTAGCCTCCGCTCTTACCAGCAGGAGGGCTACCGCTGGATGCAGCGCCTGGCCACCGCCGGACTGGGTGCCTGTCTCGCCGACGACATGGGCCTGGGCAAGACCGTCCAGACCCTCTCGATGCTCCTGGCCCGGGCCGAGGAAGGCCCGGCCCTCGTCCTGGCCCCCACCAGCGTCTGCCCCAACTGGATGATCGAGGCCCAGAAGTTCGCGCCCCGCCTGCGGCTCTACCGCTTCGGCGACGGCGACCGAGAACAGCTCCTCCAGGAGGCCGGGCCCTACGACGTCATCGTCTGCAGCTACGGACTCCTCCAGCTCGAGGCCGAGCGCCTGCAGCGGGTGCAGTGGGGCACCGTGGTGCTGGACGAGGGCCAGGCCATCAAGAACGCCTTCACCAAGCGCAGCCAGGCGGTCATGGAGCTGAAGTCCGGCTTCCGCCTCCTCCTCTCCGGCACCCCGGTGGAGAACCATCTGGCGGAGCTGTGGAACCTCTTCCACTTCCTGAACCCGGGTCTCCTGGGGACCCTGGAGCAGTTCCGCCAGCGTTTCCAGGAGCCCGTGGAGCGGGACCTCAGCAGCGATGCCCTGGCCCGCCTGCGGCGTATCGTCAGCCCCTTCCTCCTGCGCCGCCTCAAGACTGAGGTGCTGGGCGAGTTGCCCGCCCGCACCGAGATCACCCTGGAGCTGGAGCCCTCCCAGGAGGAGCTGGGCTTCCTGGAGGCCCTGCGCCGGGAGAGCCTCGCCTCCCTGGAGGGCAGCGAAGGCCAGGCCCTGCAGGTCCTGGCGGCCCTCACCCGCCTGCGCCGCGCCTGCTGCAACGCCAAGCTGGTGCAGGAGAACCTGGAGATCCCCTCCGCCAAGCTGGAGGCCTTCCTGGATCTGGTGGACGAGCTGCGGGCCAATGGCCACCGCGCCCTGGTCTTCAGCCAGTTCGTGGACCACCTGGGCCTGCTGCGCCACGCCCTGGACCAGCGCGGCGTGAGCTACCAGTACCTGGACGGCTCCGTGCCCGCCCGCAAGCGCGCCGCCGCCGTGAAGGCCTTCCAGGCGGGTGAGGGCGAGCTCTTCCTCATCAGCCTCAAGGCCGGCGGCACGGGCCTCAACCTCACCGCCGCCGACTACGTGATCCACATGGATCCCTGGTGGAACCCCGCGGTGGAAGACCAGGCCAGTGACCGCGCCCACCGCATGGGCCAGACCAAGCCCGTCACGGTCTACCGCCTGGTGCTCAAGGGCAGCGTCGAGCAGAAGATCCTGGCCCTGCACGAGAAGAAGCGCCAGATGGCTGAGGATCTGCTCAGTGAGGGCGCCCTGGCCGCCAAGCTTGACACCAGCGCACTCATGGCCCTGCTGCGGGAGGAGTGAGGGACACACCGCACCGACAGAGAGGCCCCGGATCCGGCAGCAGACCCGCTGCGGCTGGCTTTCCGGGGCCTTTCGGCCCGAGGCTCAGGATTTTGATTCCGCCCTCTAGTCAGAACCCGCACACCCAAAGCCGTACCAGAAAGGCTCCCGGCGATCCCAGAGAGGGGGCTGTATTTGGTGTGCTGGTAGGCCTCCCCAGGCCCCTCCTCCATGATTCGGTGGGCGTGCTCCCAGATTTCGAGAAGTCCCTCTTCGGTTCCGCTGACGTTCCGGATGACGAAGGTCTCCTTGACGGTGACCCCGTCAGACTCTATGACGTGGGCGTGGAACTGCCAGTCGCTCATGGTGTCGTTGAAGAAGCGAGTGAAGAGGCGTTTTCCCCAGGGGGCACTCATTACCGTGCCATTGCGGCGGAAGACATAGACCATGCGGTTGTGGCGATTGAAGCGGATGGGGTAGTGGGTATAGCAGAAGGCTTCGAAGATGAAAATGCACCAGCCGATCCTGACGAAGGGCGGTAATATTAATTACACATTTAACCACAAACCGCACAGCTCCCAGTGCCAAAAGCCCACTCATCCTATTTGCAGTCGCAGGACCAAGCCCCCCGGGTAGCGGAATCCCGCCATTACCATTAGGGTGGATCCATGGCAGGTGGCTCCTCCCGCACCTATGCGGTCCTGATGCTCGTCTTCGTGATCTGGGGCAGCCTCTACGTCGCCAGCAAGTACGTCCTGGGGCAGCTGCCGCCCCTGACGGTGTCCTGCCTGCGCTACCTGATCGCCTCGGCGGTCCTCTTGCCCATGGCCCTCCGACGCCCCCGGAGCCGCATGGGGAGGGGGGACTGGCTGCGGCTGCTCTTTGTGGGGTCCTTCGGCTACGCCCTCAGCATGGGGGCCCAGATGCTGGGCACCCGCTACGCCGGGGCCAGCCTGGCGGCCCTCATCAATGCCCTCAACCCGGTGGCGATCCTGCTGCTGGCCGCCCTCACTCTGGGCGAGCCCCTGGGCCCCCGGAAGCTCCTGGGCATGGGACTGGCCCTGGCGGGCACCTATGCCGTTCTGGGGGGCAGCCGGGACCACGGACATCTGCTGGGCATCCTCCTCTCCCTCCTCTCCGTAGGCACCTGGGCCTTCGTCTCCGTGGCCCAGCGCCAGCTGAACCAGCGGCATGACCCCCTGCGGATCACGTCCCTGGCCATCCTGGCCGGGCTCCTCTGCACCCTGCCCTTCGCCCTGGGAGAGCTGCACCGGGCGCCCCGGATCCACCTGAACTCGGGCGGAGTCCTGGCCCTGCTCTACATGGGCCTCGCCTGCACCGCCCTGGCCCACACCCTATGGAACAGGGCCCTGTCCCAGCTCGAAGCCGGCAGCTGCGCCCTCTTCTATCCCATCCAGCCCCTGGCCGCCGCCGCCCTGGGCGCCCTCTGGCTGGGGGAGCGCCCCGGCACGGCCTTCGGCATCGGGGCGGCCCTCATCCTGGGAGGGCTCCTGGTCTCCCTGGCCCCGCGACGGCTCCGGGCCCCTGCCCTCAAGGCCTGAGCCTTCCTGCGCTATGGTGAAGGGGATGGCGAAAACGCCGGGGAGACCTGCCTTGTCCGATCTCGAAGCCCTCACCCAGCGCGTGCTCGCCTTCCGGGACGAGCGCGACTGGGCCCAGTTCCACAACCCCAAGGACCTGGCCATCTCCCTGGCCCTGGAGAGCCACGAGGTCATGGAGCTCTTCCAGTGGAAGGGCCCCGATGAGCTTGAAAGCGTCTGCCGAGAGCGCCGAGAGGACCTGGCGGACGAGCTGGCCGATGTGCTGGCCTACACCCTGCTCCTGGCCCACGGCACAGGCATCGATCTGCAGGAGGCCCTCCTGGCCAAGCTGGAGAAGAACGCCCTGAAATACCCGGTGGAGAAGGCCCGGGGCTCCAACCGGAAGTACACCGAGCTCTGAAGGGACTCAGGGAAGGGTTGCCAGCAGCCCTTCGATGTCGGCACTGAGCTTATCCGGGGCCGTCGCAGGGGCGTAGCGGGCCACCACCCTCCCCTGGCGGTCCACCAGGAACTTGGTGAAGTTCCACTTGATGGCCTCGCTACCCAGGAGGCCCGGGGCCTCCCTCTTCAAGTGCCGGAAGAGCGGGTGGGCGCCCTCACCATTGACCTCCACCTTGGCGAAGAGAGGAAAGTCGACCTGGAAGCGGAGCTGACAGAAGGCCCGGATCTCGGCCTCGTCTCCGGGCTCCTGCCCCCCGAACTGGTTGCAGGGGAAGCCCAGGATCTCCAGCCCTTGATCCCGATAGCGGCGGTAGAGGGCCTCCAGCCCCTCGTATTGGGGCGTGAACCCACACTTGCTGGCGGTATTGACGATGAGCAGCACTTTCCCCGCAAAGGCAGCAAGGGACTGCTCCCGGCCCTCCAGGGTCTGGACGGTGAGGCGGTATAGCGGATGATCCATGGTGTCCTCTTCAGGCCAGTTTCCGCTCAGGAGCGGGCGGCCGCCAGGGCCTCGGCCGTGCCGATGCCGAAGTGGACATAGACACCGGGCACCTCCTGGAGGGGCATCCAGTAGCCGCGAACGGAGCTTCCGAGGCTCTCCTCCTGGGTGCAGACCGTGGTGCCCGTCTCAAGCGCCTGATTGGCCTTGCAGGTCCGACACCCGCCGGTACCGGCCTCCGGGTTCAGGGTGTGGCACTTGATCCCCGCGGGGATGCCGAGCTTCTGAGCCAGCTGGTTGACGGCCAGCACCGTGCGGTCCTGGCGGATCAGCATGACCGGCTCCGGGAAGGGCCCCCACATGATGCGGAAGGCTTCAAGAATGTGTGCATCGACCATGGTCGCCCCTTTGAGGAAAAGATTCACTGACACGATCGGGTCATTCATGACACCGAACCATGCCATGCTATTACCCATTACAAAAAGGGTCTTTGCCCTGAAGGACATTTTGATTACCCGATCGGACACATCATGCTCTGGGACCTCTCCCTCACCCTGGCCGAAGCCAGCCCCGACCACTCCCACGCAGTGGCAGAGCTGGTGTGCTGCCTGGGGGGCCAGGGGCGGCTCCACTGCGAGAAGAGTAGCGTGGAGCTGCGACAGCATCGCACCGTACTGGTGCCCTCAGGACTCAGACACCACTTCCACTTCCACCCTGGCGAGTCCGCCGTCTTGCGCATCTTCTGTCTCACCGCTCAGGACGCCCTGACCCACCTGCCTCCTGCCCAGGTCCCTGCCCTGATCCGGGAAGCCGGACCCTCCCACACGGACCACGCGGACCCGACCACCTTCACAGACATCCTGGCCCTGATCCCTCCAGCCCAGGAGGCCGGAAACCCCGAAGACCTGCAGGTTTCCTGGAGCGCCTTTTCCCTGCTTCTGGCCTATCACCTCAAGGCCCAGGATAGACCCGGCGCACCCTCAGCGGAACGCCACCGCAAGACGCTCCAGCGGCTCTGCGCCTGGCTGGACGCCCGCCCCGAAGCCCCCCTCAGCCTGGACCAGCTCGCCCAGCGTTTCGGGCTCTCCCGCACCCTCCTCACCCGTGAGTTCCGCAAGCACACCGGCACCAGCGTGACGGAGTACCTGAACACCCGCCGCCTCCAGAAGGCCCACCACCTGCTGGCCCAGGAAGGTTGGGGCATCGCCGAGGCCGCCGCCGAGAGCGGCTTCGCCAGCCTCCCCTACTTCTACCGCCGCTTCCGTGCACTGTACGGACTCACTCCGGCGGAGCTGCAGCGGCAGTATGCAGGACAGGGATGAATCTCAAACCGAGGGGTTTATCCGCCCCTCATGGATTCCAGCGTCAAGGCGCTGGACTTACTCCCCTCGACGGTTCACCAGGTAGATGCCCAGCAGAATCAGCAGTCCCCCCAGGGTCTGCACCAGCCCCAGGGTCTCACCCAGGAAGGGGATGGCCAGCAGAGCGGTGATGGGGGCCTGCCCCATGAGAATGACCGCAGCGATGGGGGCCGGGATGTGCCCCAGGCCATAGTTGGCCAGCAGCCAGCCACAGAAGTGCGTCAGGAGCCCCAGGGCTGCCATGGCGAGCCAGGCCCGCAGTGGGAAGCCGTGCAGGGGCAAGCGGAGCATCAGGCAGAGCAGCAACAGGGCCAGGGCCCCCCCGGCGGTGGAGAGGGTCATGAAGCCGAAGGTGTCCAGGCTCTGCCGGGCCCGGGGGGTGGCCAGAATATAAGCGGCGTAGAAGAGCCCAGCGGCCATGCCCAGGAGCCCCCCCAGCCCCAGATGCAGCCGGGGCGCCCCACGCCCCAGGAGCAGCCAGCACCCGATGACCGCCAGCACCATGCCCCACCAGTAGAGCTGTCCCAGGCGCCTGCGGAAGATGAGCCAGGAGGCCAGCCCCACCCAGATGGGGGCGGTATTGGCCAGCAGAGTGGCATCCGCCGCGGGGATGAGCATCACCGAGATGTTCCAGCAGGCGATGTCCGAGGCGAAGAGGAGGCCGCAGAAGACCCCGAAGACGGCACTGCCCTGGCCGGGAATCTGGCCACCCCGAAGCCTCCAGCCCCACATGGGCAGCAGCAGAACCGAGGCCATGGCCAGCCGGTAGAAGGCGGAGACCGGCCCGGGCACCCCCGCTTGGCCCGCCCACTTCACAAAGAGGGCCGACATCCCGATGAAAAGAACTCCCAGGCCCATGGCCCCGTAGGGCCGCCAGTCCTTGCGCGCTGCACTCACCGCTTCACCAGCCCCCATCCAGGGCACCCGTCACATCCGTCCGGACCGCACCTCCGACCCAGAGGTCCTGGCCATCGTGGTCAAGACTGACCCGACCGGCCCGACCCAGCCGGGTCCCCTGGGAGACGGTATAGGTCCGGGGCGCCCTGCCCTCGCCCATGAGCCACTGCCCCAGGGCCGCGTTGAGACTCCCGGTGACGGGATCCTCGGGGATCCCCGAGGGCACCGCGAAGGCCCGGACCTCGAAGTGGTCCGCCCCATGGGGGCCCACCAGACCCAGCTCCGGGAGCTCCGCAAGGGCAGCCCAGTCCGGCTCCACCGCCAGCACCGAGGCAGCGCTGTCCAGCAGCAGAGCAAGCCAGGGAGCGCCATTGTCCAGGGAACAGGCGGCAAGGACCTGCCCGTCAAGCAGCCCCAGGGCGGACTGGACCCTGGCCAACATCGCAGGAACCACCTCTTCCATGCGGAGGGGCGGTGCGGCAAAGGCCAGATCATCGCCCCGTCGCCTCAGTCGTACCAGGCCCACCCCGCACTCCTGGACAATGAACGCGTCCCCGCCCGGCACCTCACCGGAGCTCAGCCAAGCATGGCAGCTGCCCAGGGTGGGGTGCCCGGCGAAGGCCATCTCCCCCCGCGGAGTGAAGATGCGGACCCGGTAGTCCGCCGCCGGATGGGTGGGGGCCATCAGGAAGGCGGTCTCCGAGAGGTTCATCCACTGGGCGAAGGCCTGCATGCGCTCCACGGGCAGGTCATCGGCCTCGAAGACCACTGCCAGGGGATTCCCGGACTGCGGTCCGGAGGTGAAAACATCCACAAGCTGGAAGGAGTGGGACACCTGGAACCTCGTCCCTTGAGGGTCGCAGAGCGGGGCCTGCCAGGGAAGCCGGGAGGAGGGATAGACGGCCTTCCACCCTCCCGGCTGCCCGCCACCCCGACGCCGGGGGACGCTTCCAGCCCTCAGAAGCGGTAGGCGGCACTCACCCGCACATCCCGCCCGGGCTCAGGCATACCCACCTGGGTGCTGGTCTGGTCCGAGTAATACTTGTCACCCAGATTGCGCACCGCCAGATCCAGATTGAGCCGCCTGGTGGCCTGCCACTGGGCCTGCACCCCGTGGACCGTGTAGCCGGGAAGCGGTGTAGACGCATTGTCCAGACCGCTCACGGCGGTGAGGGTGTAGCCCAGACCAAGGGTGGAGGTGGCCTGCCAGTGGACATCCGCATTGAAGCGGTCCCCGGAGGGCGCCGCCACCCGGCGGGTGAGGGTGTAGGTGGCCCCGGTCTTGTCCGTCAGGTCTGCGTGGATGAACGCAGCCGAGGCCTGGATCGCCCCCTTCCGCCAGGCAGCCCGCAGCTCGTAACCCTGGGACTGCACGGGATCATCGTTGTAGAAACCTCCGATGACCGTAGCGGACCCGGCATTGACCTGCTGGATGAGGTTGAGGAGGCGGGTCCGGAAGGTGGTGGCCTGGGCGGTAAAGGTGTCCCCGGCGGCGAAGAAACCCTTGGCCTCATAGGTGAGGCCCGCCTCCCGCTGGGTGGAGCTCTCGGGCATGAAGGCCTTGCCGTAGCTGTCCTTGCCCGACTTCTGATTGAAGGTCGGGTTCTCGACGGTGTACCCGAACCAGGCGATGGGGACCACGCTGGTGGCCCTGACCGCTTCGCTGTACCCCGCAAGGACTGAGAACCCGTGGCCGAGGCCCACCTGGACCCGGGCATTGGGGGAGAGCTCGCTGCCCTTGACGGGGGTGGCTCCGTAGTAACTCTCGTAGCGATCCCGTCGGGCCCCCAGGCTGACGGCCAGAGGACCGACCTCCAGGCGCTCCTGGAGGTAGAGCCCCAGATTCTCGCTCTTGATGTCCCCCACCCCGTACTTCGCTCCGGTACTGCCGTTCACATAGGCCCCGTTTCCATCCAGGTAGTCGAGCCCCACGGTGAGGCGACTGCGGGTCGCCCCGATGTCGAAGCGGAAGGTGTTGTGGATATCTCCACCCAGGGTCTTGTCGTAGATGAGGTTCCCGGAGTTCCGCCACTCAAGGCTGCGCTTGTTGGAGTAGGCGTTCACCTCAAGGTCGGCCCAGCGTGACCCCTCGGGCCGGTACCGGTAGTCGGCGGTGTAGGTCGTGCGCTCCCCGACCTGGGGTTCCAAAGCTGCCGTGGGGCTGTAAGTGGTGTCGGCCTTGAAGATGTAGTCCCCATGATCATGGTTGCGCTCAGCGCTGAGCCGCAGACTGTGGGGGCCGGCATCAAGGAGGCTCATCTTCAGGAAGAGTTCCCGGGTGTCACTGCCGGTGCCCCTCACCCGACTCCCGTCTCCGCTCGTGTATTCATGGGCGTTCTCACCGGAGGCGTGGAGGAGCACACCCAGATGCTGGGTCGCCAGGCCATAGAAGGTGGCGGCCGCCCGCTGGCCATTGCTGGCGGAACTGTAGGAGGTCCGAAGGGTAGCTCCGAATCGATCAGGGCCCTCCAGGAGATCCTGGGCGTCCAGAGTTTCGAACTTGAGACTGCCCCCCAGGGCGGAGGCCCCCTGATCGGCAGCGCTGGCGGTCTGGATCTCCACCCTCTTGAGAAGCTCGGGATCGATGCCACCGATATCACCGCGGTGCTGGAAGAGGCTGCGCCCCTGGGTGGCTCCGTCGATGGTGATGGCCAGGTTGGTGCCTTCGATGCCGCGGAGATAGATCCGCTGGGCGGCGCGGCTGCCGCCGCCCACGCTGACGGCGGGCTCCCCGCTGAAGACCTCGGCCATGTCCTTGGCCTGGGTGCGCTGGATGGCCTCGACAGAGACCTCGCGGGCCTTTTCGGGCTCAGCGGTAGCTGTGACCTTCACGGTGGCCAGGGTGGGGGTATCTGCAGCCTGGACAGGACCCATCACCAGGCAGGAGAGAAGAGCGCTGCCCAGGCTCAAGGGGACGGGGCGGAGAAGAAGGGCGTGGCGGGGGAACAGCAAGGGAGACTCCTGGGAGAAGAGAACTGGGAGCTTGCAGAAGGCAATCTTAACCAGTTGATATGAGATTGAGTCTCAACTTGTAGCCAATCCGATCAACCCAAGTCAATACCGTAATTTTTTGTCTCAAATCACAGATGACTACTGAGACAAGAGAGACACTTTTTGATTGATTTTGAGACATGTTCTCATCCAAAATCCAAGATCTGGACTTTGCCATGCATGCCCCCCACCCCATCTCTCTGCTGCCTACCCCGGACCTGACGATCTCCGATACCCATCGGCGGAGTCGGCGTCCCGTTGCCCTGGGTGGCACCGTCCTGATCACCCTGGGTCTGGGCGGTCTGTTTGCCTGGGTGGCCAATCGCCCGGTAGCCTTGGCACCCAGACCCAAGACCTCAGCCATGGCCATCATCGGCCTCACGGAGCCGGATTCCGGCCCCTCCGCGCCCTGGAGTGCCCCTGCTCCCAGGACAGCGGCGCCCCAGGCTCCCGAAACGCCCCCAGCTCCCCAGGATCAAGTTCCCGAGGAGACCCCCCAGACCCTCCCCACCCAACCCGCTGCGCCCCAGGCTCCGGCCGTGACGGGCGTGGCCACCGGCACCAGCGGATCTCCCAACCCTGGCCCGGTCCATCCGTCCACCAGCCCCGGCAGAGGGGGGGGTTCGGGAGCCGTCCCTCCACGCTTTGACGCGGATTACCTGAAGAACCCCGCCCCCCGGTACCCCGCTCGCTCCCGACGATTCAGGGAAGAAGGTCAAGTTCTGCTCCGAGTGCTCGTCTCCCCGGAAGGGCAGGCCCTCCAGGTCGAACTCCGGGTCAGCAGCGGGTTTCCCTCCCTGGACCAGGAGGCCCTGAGCACCGTGCAGCAATGGCGCTTCCAGCCAGCCCGTCTGGGGCAGGACCCCGTCTCAGCATGGGTGCTGGTCCCTATCGTCTTCTCGCTGCACGGTTGAAAGCCATGCCCCAGCCCACCCAAGGCCCCCCCCTGTGGCCGGCCCTGATCCTCGTCCCCTGCCTGGGCCCTGCCCTGATGCTGCCGGGCACCTATCTCCTTCTGGCAGGTGATGCTGGCCTGGCCCCGGCTCTTCTGGCCATTGGGCCTCTGTGGCTCCTGCTGGTGGGGCTCTGTCTGCTCAGCGCCGATCCCGTACGGATCCGCCTGGGCCTGATCCTGGGCAACGCCTTTTCCCTCCTGCTCTTCCTGGGGATCCGATGGTTTCGTTAGTGCGGCCCCGGACCCAGCGGGCGGCCCGGTGGATCCACAGCTGGAGCGGTATCCTCTGCGGGCTGATCCTCTTCCTGATCTTCACAGCCGGCACCCTGACCCTCTATGCCGATGCCCTCAACCGCTGGTCCCAGCCCGCAGCCACCCCCCGACCGGTGGACACCCCGGCTCAGGTGCAGGCCTTCGCCGAGGCCATCCACCGGAGCCATCCGGAGCTGAAGGGGTGCTTCTCCCTGGTGCTGCCCACCCAGGAAGAACCCAACACAGGAGCCTATTGGCTCGACAGCGCCCGGGGACGCTGGGTCTTCACCGACCGGGAGGCCCTGGCCCGCCACAAAGCCCCCGGCGGCCAGACGGGCCTCGGGGAGTTCCTCAATGAGCTCCACCACAACCTGGGCCTGGGGCAGCGCGGGGCCCTCTTTCTGGGGGCCATCTGCCTGCTCTATGCCCTCGCTGTCCTCACAGGAGTCCTTATCCACCTGCCCCGGGGACGGCAAATGCTGACCATCGCCCGACAGCAAGGCCCCCGCCGCCTCTGGGGTGATCTCCACGCAGTCCTGGGGTTCATCTCACTGCCGTTCCACCTGATCTTCGCCCTCACTGGGGCCCTCTTCTGCTTCTTCATGGTCCTCGTGATGGCCTATGATCGCCCCGCCTTCCATGGCCACCTCAGCTCCCACCTGGATGCCATCCTGGGCACCGCCACCCCTGAACCCTCCGGACAGCCCGGCCCCCCCCTGAGCATGGAGGCCCTCCAGGGGGCTGCCCGCCAGGCAGCCCCCGGCCTGGAACCCCGGTACCTGCGTCTGAGCCACTACGGGGACGCCACCGGGTCCGCCCAGGTCATGGGCTACGGCCACGGTCAGGTGGGCATCTTCGGGGTCCTGTCCCTGGACCTGAGCACAGGCCGCCCTCTCGAAATCCAGACCCCCGGTCACCGGGACACCAACCACGCGGTCATGTCCACCCTCTACGGCCTCCACTTCGGGCACTGGGGCGGCCCCCTGGTGCGCGCCCTCTACTTCCTCCTCGGACTCCTGGGTGCCCTGATCCTCCTGGCGGGCCAAGTGGTCTGGGTCGCGGCGCGCTGGAAGCGCCCTGGAGGCGCAGGTCAAGCCCGCTTCATGGCCAGACTCACCGTGGGATTCTGCGGTGGGGTGATCCTGGGGGTGGCCGTGGCCTTTCCGGCTTCCCGACTGGGTATGAACGCCCTGCCCTGGGCCTTCTGGGGGACCCTGGGTCTCTCAGTGCTCGGCTGCCTGGTGGGCTCCCTGAAGACGCGGGTCCGGCTCATCTCCCTGCTGGCGACCGTATTCCTGTTCCTGGCAGCCCTTCTCCGTAATCAGGGGTTGCCCCAGGTTTCCGCGGGCACGGCTCTGGCTGGCTTACTGATCCTGATCCTGAGACACCGGATGTCCATCGCCATCCGGGATCCATGGGCCTGAGCCCCGGACATTCAACACACCATTCAACCTCTCCGCACCAGCAAGGTCTCTTGCACGGGAGATCCGTCTCCCGGCTCCGCAACATCCACCGGCACAACCCGCCGGCCCTTCCTCAAGGTTCTTCGCATGACCCCAGAACGCCCCGGTCCCTCCCGCCTCCATCGCCTCTCCCGCACCCTCCATGAGTGGCTGGGTCTCGTCTCTTCCCTCCTGATCTGCATCATCGCCATCTCCGGAATCTATTTGAATCATCGTGAGCTCTTCAATGGGGGTCAGAGCCGCGGCCCGGAAAGCCATCAGGCCTCCGGGCCCCAGGGCCCCCGACCGGAGGGCACGCCGGAATCCGGCCATGAAGGTGCCCACCAGGGGCGGCCCGATGCCCTGCAGCCCGAAGGTCACCACCAAGGCCAGCCTCAGGGCGCTCTGCAGGCATCCCGCGAACACGGGCGGCCTGGTGGCTGGAGCCTTACCACAGAGAGCCTCACCCGCAGCGATACCTTCCCCCGCCTCCTTCAGGCAGTGGACCAGGCTTGGGGACAGGGCGTGCCCCTGGAGAGCATCATCCTGCGCCGGGATGGCCGCGGCCTGGTGTGGCGCATCCGCAGCACCCAGGGCGCCGAACTCCACCTGGACCACCGCACCCTCCAAGTGGTGGCCAACCGCCCCGCCAGCGGGGGAGGTATGAATCTGGGCAAGCTGATGCACGACCTCCACAGCGGCCAGATCGCGGGCACCACCGGCAAGCTCATCGTGGACCTGGTGGGGCTGGTGCTGGTGGCCCTGAGCCTTACGGGCTGGGTGCTGTGGCTCCGGCCCCGCCTCCTCCGTCGACGACTGCGCAAGGCCCTCTGAGGCTCTTGTGGGAAACAGGAGGCCGGGATGCCGCGCGAGCGGTCTCCCGGCCTCCTTTGGCGTGGGGTGCGTCAGATCTTGCCGGATCCCAGGGCGATGAGGAGCATGCGGCGCACGGGCTCGGCGGCACCCCAGAGGAGCTGGTCGCCCACGGTGAAGCAGGTGATGTACTCGGGCCCCAGGTTCATCTTGCGGATGCGGCCCACGGGCACCGTGAGGGTGCCGCTGACGGCGGCGGGGCTCAGCTCCTTGAGGGTGGCCTCCTTGGTGTTCTCCACCACCTTGACCCAGGGGTTGTGGGCCTTGATGGTCGAGATGATCTCGTCCAGGGGGATGTCCTGCGTGAGCTTCAGGGTCAGAGCCTGGCTGTGGCAGCGCATGGCGCCGATGCGCACACACTGGCCATCCACGGGGATGGGCTTGGTGGTCTGGAGGATCTTGTTGGTCTCGGCGAAGCCCTTCCACTCCTCCTTGGTCTGGCCGTTCTCCCAGGCCTTGTCGATCCAGGGGATGATGCAGCCCGCCAGGGGGGCGCCGAAGTTCTCGGTGGGGAAGGCGTCAGAGCGGATCACCCCGTTGACAGCCCGGTCCAGGTCCAGGATGGCGCTCCGGTCATCCAGCAGGCTGGGATCCACGGCGCCGATGGCCTTCATCTGGCGCACCAGCTCGCGCATGTTGCGGGCCCCGGCCCCGGAGGCAGCCTGGTAGGTCATGGCGGTCATCCACTCGACCAGCCCCTTCTCATAGAGGCCACCCAGGGCCATGAGCATGAGACTCACGGTGCAGTTGCCCCCCACGAAGTCCTTGACACCCTTGGCCAGACCCTCGTCGATGACCTTCCGGTTCACGGGGTCCAGCACAATGATGGAGTTGTCCTTCATACGCAGGGTGGAGGCCGCATCGATCCAGATGCCCTGCCAGCCCGCAGCCCTGAGCCTGGGGTGGATTTCCGAGGTGTAGTCGCCGCCCTGGCAGGTGACAATGATGTCCATGCCACTGAGAGCCTCGACGCTGTTGGCGTCCGCCAGGGGAGCGGAGGTGAAGGCCGGGCCTTGGGCACCCACCTGGGAGGTGGAGAAGAAGATGGGCTCGAAGGAACCGTCGAAGTCTTTCTCGGTGGTCATGCGCTCCATGAGCACCGACCCGACCATGCCGCGCCAACCGATGATGCCGACCTTCTTCATGGGTAATCTCCCGCAGGCACCGAGTGAGCACGGCGCCGAGAATTCGATTCTACTCTCTCGAAAGGGCCGGATCATGCGCGATGGTGAATAAGAGCAGGATTCCTATCCTTGGTGATACGAGGTATGGACATGGCCCACGGAAGCTGTCTGGTGAATTGGGCAATGCTGATGCGGGTTTCCGGGGCCAAATCCCCCCTCCCGGAGGGCGTCCCCCGGCGGCCAGGCCCCCTGGAACGCCTCAAGGACTGAGTGCACTGAATCAATCCGAGATGGTGGAGTTCACCACTTCATAGGTGGTACCGGTCAGCATGGAGATCCCTGGAAGGGTGTACCAGGAGCCTCCGGTATTGGAGCGGATCGTCGAGTCCTCGATATGGAGATCCCCCGTGAGGTCGTTGGTGACGAAGAAGATGGCCGAGCCGTAGGCATTGACCGAGTTGTGCTCGATCAGGGTCCCGTAGAGGGCCAGGCTCATGGTGTTGCCGTCGTTGTAGATGGCCCCGCCGCTCCCACCCCCGGGAGTGCCCGTGGCGGCAGGATTGCCGCCGTTGCCCACCGCCTCGTTGTATGAGAAGAGGCAGTTATAGATGGACCAGGAGACCCCGATACTGCTGATGGCCCCCCCGTTGGAGCCGCTGTTCCCATAGCCCGCCGCGCCGCCGAAGGTGCAGCGCACCAGGTACACGGGCAAACCCTCGTACTGGCTGAAGGCCCGGATGGCCCCGCCGCCCACATCCGGGCCGGTGCTGGCGCAGACGTTGTTGAAGAAACGGCAGTCCACCACCTTGAGGCGACCGCCCCTGGCCCAGATGGCTCCACCCCCGTCATGCTCAGTGTCGGAGCTGCTGTTGCCATCGATGAAGGTGAGGTTCTGGAGGGTGACCTGGGGCAGTTCCTGGTTGTCGCAGTGACTGGTGGTCCACACCAGGCTGGAGTCGCAGGTGTTCATGTAGAGGATCCGGGTCGCCCCGCCCCCGCTGAGGGTCACCACCCCTCCACCATCGATGACCACGTTGGGCTTGTCGTTGTATACCTTGGCGGGGCTTGTCAGGGTGATCGTGAAGGGCTCGGAGCCGCCATTGAAGACGATGGTACCCCCCTGCGCCACTGCGGCGATGAAGGCCTCCGCCGTGCAGCTCGCGGGCGTCCCCGTCCCGATCACATGGTCCGGGGTGCTCACATCCTCGGCCTCGGCAGCGGTGGGCACCGGAAAGGTCCCATCGGGATTGCCCGCCCCGATCCCGTTATCCGGATCAGTGCCGGGGTCCGTGCTGGCAGTCGATGAGCTGCTTGATCCCCCTCCCCCACAGCCGAGGATCAGAAGTCCGGCCAGAATACCGGGAAGCCCCACGCGGAAGATCGGGTGTGTCATGTCTCATTCCCCCATTCCATGAATGAAACAAGGGTAACCCCTCTCACGGACTGCGCAGCGGGAAAGAGCTGCCGGGCCCGGGGGAGGACTCAGAGGAGCCTTGCGCCCCGCGCATCCACGCGGCAGACCCAGGATTGGGCCGGGTACGGCAGGGCCCCGGCCAGGGCCGTCCGGATCCCCTCCGCAGCCTCCTGGGTATCCGCCACCGCGAACATCGAGGGCCCCGACCCCGAAAAGGAGCAACCCAGAGCCCCCGCAGCCCGGGCAGCAGCCTGGGCCTCCCGGAAGCCGGGCAGGAGGGCAGCCCGGTGGGGCTCTGCGAGGGGGTCGCGCAGGCAGGCCCGGAGCAGCTCACGATCTCCACTATGGAGCGCCAGGACGAAACCCGCCAGGTTGGCACCGAAGTCCAGGGCCTCCTTCCGGGGCAGCTCCGCCGGAAGCACAGCCCGGCTGCGGGCCGTGGGCAGCTCGAAGTCGGGATGGACCAGGACGAGGAGGAGATCCTCCGGCCAGGGCAGCGCCCGGACCCCGGCGGGGGTCACCAGCTGGAGCCCTCCCAGGAGGGAGGGCGCGGCATTGTCCAGGTGGGCGCCCCCGGAGTAGACACCTTCGGCCCGCCCTGCCAGCTCCAGCAGCTCATCGGTCCCCAGGGGTGCACCGCAGACACCCTGCAGGGCCGCCAGGGTGGCGACGATGGAGCAGGCGCTGGAGCCCATGCCGCTGTTGAGGGGGAGCCGCTTCTCCAGAACCAGCTCGAAGGGCCCGCAGGGCAGGCCCAGCTCGGCCATGCGGGTCCGGTAGAGCCCGTAGGTCTTGAGTACCAGGTTGGAGGCGGGATCAGCTGGAAGAGCGGCGGCATGGGGCCCCTCCACCCTGAAGGTGTCCGAGGCGGCAGCTCTCACCTGGACCACATCCCCCAGCAGGCTGCCGTCCAGCGGGGCCAGGGCGGCACCCAAGAGGTCCAGCCCTGCGGCGAAGTTGCCGATGCTGGCCGGAGCATAGGCCCTCAAGGGCGTTCTCGATTCATTCACGGACTGGGACACGGGTGCCACCTTGCGTCAAAAAGGAACCAGGGACCCGGAATAGCCCTCCGGATCCCTGTTTTCTTGGGTGCCGCCGCAGCGGCGCCCGTTCAGGCCCGGCCGGTGGGGGCGAGGCGCAGGATGTCCGAGAGGACGCCTGCCGCCGTCACCGCCGCCCCAGCGCCGTAACCCCGGATGACCATGGGGTGGGGCTGATAGCGTTCGGTGAGGAAGGAGAGTGCATTCTCCCCCCCCTTGATGACGGCCAGCGGGTGCTCGGCGGCAACCGTCTGAAGGCCCACCCGGCATCCTTCCGGCGTGATGGAGCCGATGTAGCGGTAGGTCAGCCCCTCAGCGGCAGCCTTGGCGAGCATCTCGCTGAAGGTCGCGTCCAGCTCCGTGAGGCGTGCCATGAACTCGGGCACCGAGCCGCTGGCATCGAAGGACTCGGGCAGCAGCCCTTCGACCTTCACATCCGAGAGCTCCAGGGGCATGCCCATCTCGCGCCCGAGGATGAGGACCTTGCGAGCCACATCCATGCCATTGAGGTCGTCCCGGGGGTCGGGTTCGGTGAAGCCCATGTCCTTGGCCTGCTTGACCGCCTGGGAGAGGGGCATGCCCTCGCTGAGGAGGCCGACGATCAGGGAGAGGGTGCCGGAGAGGATGCCCTCGAAGCGCAGGACCTTGTCCCCGGTGTGCACCAGGTTCTTCAGGGTGTCGATGACCGGCAGGCCAGCGCCCACATTGGTCTCGTAGAGGAAGCGGCGCTGGTGACGGCGGGCCCGGGTGCGCAACTCGCGGTAGAACTCGTATTCGCTGCTGTTGGCCTTCTTGTTGGCGCAGACCACATGCATGCCACTGTCGAAGATCTGGGGGTAGAGAGCTGCCAGATCAGGAGCCGTGGTGCAATCCACGAAGACGGGATGCAGGGGACGGCGGGCCTTCACCGAGGCCAGCAGGGCGGGCACATCGGGGGCCACTGTGGAGGCCTGCAGAGACTGCCGCCAGCAGGAGAGGTCGATGCCCTCGGGATCGACCAGCATGCGGTCCAGGGAGGCCAGGGCGATGACCCGCAGATCCAGACCCTGTTCCAGGGCCCGGGGCCGGATCTCGTGGATCTGTTCCACCAGCTTGCCCCCCACGTTGCCCACGCCGAAGAGGGCGATCTCCAGAACGCCCTTGGTGTCGAAGAAGCGCCGGTGGACATGGTTCATGGCCCGCTGGCCATCCTCCTCCCTGACCACAGCGGAGATGCAGCGCTCGCTGGGGCCCTGGACGATGGCCACCACATTGCAGTCCACCTCTCCCAGGGCCCGGAAGAAGGTCCCGGCCACCCCGGGCTTGGTCTGCATCCCGTCACCCACGATGCTCAGCACGGCCAGTTCATCCTGTACTTCCACCGCATCCAGCAGCCCCGAGGCGATCTCGGCCTTGAAGGCCTCCTCCACGGCGTGGCGGGCGGGCTCTGCATCCCGAGCCTGAACGCAGTAGCAGATGGAGAGTTCCGAAGAGCTCTGGCCGATCAGGACCACGGAGATCTCCCGGACGGCCATGGCCTCGAAGAGCCGCGCCGCCACCCCGGGCACCCCGGCCATGCCGGAGCCGGAGACATTGATCATGGACATCCCCTTGAGGAAGGAGATCCCCCGCACCCCCCCCTCGGGCTGGGGCACATGGGCCTGCACCAGGGTTCCCGGATGGGTGGGGTTGAAGGTGTTGCACACCCGCACGGGGATGTCCCGGGTGCGGACCGGGGCGATGGTCTTGGGATGCAGCACCTTGGCCCCGAAGTAGGCCAGCTCCATGGCCTCCTCGAAGCTCACGGCAGGCAGGGAGAAGCCTTCACTGACCACCCGGGGATCGGCACTGTAGATACCATCCACATCCGTCCAGATTTCCAGAAGGTCCGCCTCCAGGGCCGCAGCGGCGAGGGCGCCACTGTAGTCCGAACCGCCGCGCCCCAGGGAGACGATCTTGCCCTGCTCGTCTCCACCGAAGAAACCGGGCATGACGCAGAGCCGGGCCTGCCCCTCACGAACAGGGCGGAAGGCCTCTGCGATGGCCTCCGGGCGGGGCCTGGCCTGGAGGGGATCCCCCTCGGCCAGGATGTACTTCCGGGGATCGAGATAGAGAGGATCAAGCCCCTTGGCCTTCAGCAGGGCCAGCAGAATGGCGCACAAGGCTCGCTCCCCCAGGCTGGAGAGGCTGGCCACCACCAGGGGGGAGCACTCCCCCAGGAGCATGATCCCGCGGAGAAGACGGTCGCACTCGCCCACCAGGGCATCAAGCGCGGACCGGAGCCCCTGGAGCTCTGCGCCCAGCTCGGACTCCAGCTCGGCCACGGCCTTCTCGTGGAGCACACGGAATCGCTCCGCCGCCCCTTCGGAGGCGGTGCCCCCAGGCCGGACAGCCTGCACCAGGAGGTCTGTCACCCCGGACATGGCCGACGCCACCAGACAGACCCGCCGATCCTTGAGAGCCTCGCCGACCAGGCCGACCACCACCTTCATCCTTTCGGCTCCCCCCACGCTGGTACCGCCGAATTTCATCACGCGGAAGGGTGCGACCGTACTCGACATGGAAACCTCTCTGCAGGAAAAGCCCTAAAAAAACCCCCGCGGCCTGGGTCGCGGGGGTGAGCTGGCTTGGATGGCTTGTATCCGGCCCTCTACCCCCGTGCGGGGCGAGTACCGATCATCATAATGGTGCCGGCGGTGCAGCCAGAGCCCTGGGTGCCGAAGCACTCGTATCCGGGCAGGCTGTGCACAGCGGAAACCATCATGCGGCATGGTGGCACGATGGACCCCCTCCGGTCAACTCCGGGAGGGAAGCCCGGTAAAGGCATTCCAAACTTAATGAATCGATACAAACATAACGATTAAAAGACTTGCTATTGAATTCAGGCGAGTCATAGGATGACTTTACTTTGGTATTCATTCCACGGGGCGGGACGGGAAGTTGATTCCCGGCGTTCCGGGGTTCAGTTTTCAGACAGAACATGGCCTGCTGCAGGCCTATCAGGAGGAGTGCGTCCATGTCGAAGATCCTCATCGTCGACGACGATCCCGATATCGTCGAGGCCAGCCAGCTCATCCTCGCACGCGAGGGGCACCAGATCGAGACGGCCTCCAACCGCGCCGAGGGCCTGGCCAAAGTCGAGAGCTTCTGTCCCGACCTGATGATGCTCGACGTCATGATGGAGCAGCCCGATGACGGCTTCGTCCTGGCCCAGGAGCTGCGCCGCCGCGGGAAGACCTTCCCCATCCTCATGCTCACCAGCGTCGCCACGGCCTCCGGACTGGCCTTCGGCCGGGACAACGAGATGGTCCCCGTCGACGACTTCCAGGAAAAGCCCATCGAGCCCGCCACCCTCGTCCAGAAGGTGGCTCAGCTGCTGAGCCGATAGGAGAACCCCGCATGCTCATGACCACGCATGACCGCCTGGCGCAGGAGATCAAGGACATGGCCCAGAAGCTGGGCCGGAACCGCTCCTCGCTGATCCCCATCCTCCAGGAAGTCCAGAAGAAGCACCACCGCATCGGCACTTACGCCATGCAGGTGATCGCCGACGAGCTCAGCATCCACCCCGTGGAAGTCCAGAGCGTCGTCTCCTTCTACGCCTTCCTCGACAGCAAGCCCCAGGGCCGCTTCGTCATCCGCCTCTGCCGCACCATCAGCTGCGACATGAACGGCAAGAAGCGCGTAGCCCGGCAGCTTGAGAACGACCTGGGCATCACCTTCGGCGAGACCACCAAGGACCGCCACTTCACCCTCGAGTGGACCAACTGCATGGGACTCTGCGACCAGGGCCCCGCCATGCTGGTCAATGACCGGCTCTACACCAAGGTCACCCCCGAGAAGGTCCACGAAATCCTCGAGGAGTGCCGCCGGTCCTTCGGCGCCCACGCCACCGAACGTACGGAGGAGCACCTCGCATGAGCCCCATCTCCACCTACTCCAGCGCCGTCCCCGAAGCAGGCCTCAAACGGGCCCTCGGCATGGGCCGTCCCGACATCATCCACGAGCTCAACCAGTCCGGGCTGAAGGGCCGCGGCGGGGCGGGTTTCCCCGTGGGCAGCAAGTGGAACTTCGCCGCTTCGGCCCAGTCCATCCGCAAATACATCATCTGCAACGCTGACGAGGGCGAGCCCGGCACCTTCAAGGACCGGGTGATCCTTCAGGAGCACGCCCACCTCGTCTTCGAGGGCATGACCATCGCCGCCCGTGCCGTGGGCGCCCGGGAGGGCATCCTCTTCCTCCGCGGCGAATACACCGACCTCAAGGAGCACCTGGAGGGCATCCTGGCCCTTCGCCGGGAGCAGAAGCTCCTCGGTCGCGACATCCAGGGCAGCGGCCTCGACTTCGACATCTGGATCTTCATCGGCGCCGGCGCCTACGTCTGCGGCGAGGAGACCGCCCTCATCGAGTGTCTCGAGGGCTCCCGCGGGGAGCCCCGGAACCGCCCCCCCTACCCCGTGAACACCGGCTTCAACGGACAGCCCTCCGTGGTGAACAACGTCGAGACCCTGGCCAGTGCCGCCTGCATCCTGGGCAAGGGCGCCGAATGGTGGAAGACCATGGGCACCGAGAAGTCCACGGGGATGAAACTCTTCAGCGTCTCCGGCGACTGCGAGCGCCCCGGTGTCTATGAAATCCAGTTGGGCACCAGCGTGGCCGAGCTCCTGAAGACCGTGGGCGGCGAGAACGCCAAGGCCGTCCAGGTGGGCGGCGCCTCCGGACGCTGCTTCCCCCCCTCCGAGTTCCACCGCGCCATCGCCTATGAGGACATCCCCACCGGCGGCGGCAGCCTGATCGTCTTCGGCCCCCAGCGCGACATGCTGGATGTACTGGAGAACTTCATGGACTTCTTCGTGGACGAGAGCTGCGGCCAGTGCACCCCCTGCCGCGTGGGCAACGTCAAAATCCTCGAGGGGGTCCGCCTCCTCAAGGAGGGCAAGTGCTCCATGTCGTATTTGAAGGAACTCTGCGCCCTGGGCGAGACCATGCAGATCGCCTCCAAGTGCGGCCTTGGCCAGAGCAGCCCCAACGCCTTCCTCTCCGTGGTCACCCACTTCCGGGACGAGATCATGGGCCGCACCTTCTCCCACATCTGAGCGCGCGAGGAACCGAGCATGTGTGAACAGACCACTCCTGAAACCGGTCGCCGCGTCCCCGCCAGCCAGCAGGGCATGAGCGTTCCCCCCCCCGCCAACCTGGACGCCATCGGCGCCAAGGTCGGTGTCAACATCGATGGCTTCGAGATCAAGGTGCCCCTGGGTACCACCATCCTGGATGCCGCCAAGCAGGCTGGCATCAAGATCCCCACCCTCTGCCACCACCCCGACCTCTGTGTCGCCGGCGTGTGCCGCATCTGTTCGGTGGAAGTGGAGGGTCAGAAGACCCTGCAGGCCTCCTGCTCCTTCCCGGTCACCACCCCCATCAAGGTGAAGACCCACACCCAGAAGGTGCGCCAGGCCCGCCGACACATCCTGGACCTGATGCTCTCGGAGCACTGTGGCGACTGCTACACCTGTGGCCGCAACGGCAACTGTGAGCTGCAGACCCTGGCCAAGGAGTATGGTGTCGACTCCTTCCGCTTCGGCCGCCAGGAGACCCCCCTCTTTGAGGTCGACCACTCCAGCTATTCGGTGGTGCGCGACAACAACAAGTGCATCCTCTGCCGCCGCTGCGTCCGCACCTGCCTGGACCTTCAGGAGGTCGGCACCATCGAGGTCCTGGGGCGCAGCTCCAAGAGCCATATCGGCACCTTCCTGGACAAGCCCCTGGGCGACGTGGTCTGCATCAACTGCGGCCAGTGCATCAACCGCTGCCCCACCGGCGCGCTTCGGGCCAATGACCAGACCGATGAAGTCTGGTCCGCCATCGAGGACCCGAAGAAGCATGTGGTGATCCAGACCGCCCCCAGCCCCCGCGCCGCCATCGGCGAGTGCTTCGGCATGGAGCCCGGCACCCCCATGACCTTCGAGCTGAACACCGCCCTCAAGATGGCGGGCTTCGACCAGGTCTTCGACACCAACTTCAGCGCCGACCTCACCATCATGGAGGAGGGCACCGAGCTGCTGGGCCGCCTCAAGCGCGCCCTGGTGGACAAGGACAGCACGGTGGCCTTCCCCCAGTTCACCTCCTGCTCCCCCGGCTGGATCAAGTACCTCGAGCACTTCTATCCGGAGTACATCCCCAACCTCAGTACGGCCAAGAGCCCCCAGCAGATGTTCGGCGCAGTCATCAAGACCTACTACGCCGAGAAGAAGGGCATCGACCCCAAGGACATCGTCACCGTCGCCCTCATGCCCTGCTCGGCCAAGAAGTTCGAGTGCAACCGCCCCGAGATGGCCGACAGCGGCCACAAGGACGTGGACTACGGCCTCACCACCCGCGAGCTGGCCAAGATGATCAGCGAGGCCGGCATCGACCTGCCCCGCCTGCCCAAGAGTGACTTTGACTCCCCCTTCGGCACCCCTTCGGGGTCCGGGGTCATCTTCGGGGCCACCGGCGGCGTGATGGAGGCGGCCCTGCGCACTGTCATCGAACTGGTGGTGGGCGTCAAGGTCGAGGACCTCTTCGACCACGCCGACATCAAGCCGGTGCGCGGCTTTGAAGGTGTCCGCTATGTCGAGCTGCCCATCCCCCAGGTCGGCCCCGTCCCTGAGATCCTCAAGGGGCTCATCCCCAGCTGGGACTTCCTGAAAGGCGCCACTCTCAAAGTGGCCATCGCCCACGGCACCGCCAATGCCAAGAAGGTCATGGAGGACATCAAGGCCGGGGGTCAGTTCTCCAAGTGCCACTTCATCGAGTTCATGGGCTGCCCCGGTGGATGCCTGGGCGGGGGCGGCCAGCCCATCCCCACCACGCCCGAGATCCGCCAGGCCCGCGCCAAGGCCCTCTACGCCGAAGACGCCGCCTACGAGATCCGCAAGTCCCATGAGAACCCCGATGTGCTGAAACTCTACACCGAGTTCCTGCCCGAGGGTCCCTGCAGCCACAAGAGCCACAAGCTCCTGCACACCCACTACACCCCCCGGGGCAAGTACATCGAGTAGCTCTTTCCAGGCCCTCCGGGTCTGAAAAGAAAAGGCCATACCAGGGAACACGGAGGAGGGAAGTCCCCACCCCCTTCTCCGTGTTCTTTTTGTGGTGGCGCGATGGCTTCTCCGCCCCCCTCCTGGTCCATCATGGTGCTTGCACCCTCCACCCCGGATTCCCCGCATGCCCGACCTGCAAGCCTCCATGCGCTACCTCGGCAACTACGAGTCCCGGGGACCGCGATCCCAGTTCCCGGACGACGAGCAGGCCGTCCTGGACCGGGTCAACCAGAAGGTGGCCGCCGCCGCCTCCCTGGCGGATCTCATGGACTTCCTCTTCGAGGCGGTCCAGGAGCTCTACCCCTGTGACCGCATGGGCCTGGCCTTTCTCGAGGATGGCGGTCGGCGCATCGTCTCCCACTGGACCAAGGCCACCTACGAACCCCTCACCCTCAAGGTGGGCTATGCCGAGGACCTTTCGGGCAGCTCCCTCAAGCGGGTTCTGGACGAAGGCGCCTCACGCATCATCTACGACCTGGCCCGCTATGAGGAAGAACACCCCCGCAGCGCCAGCACGCGGATCCTGGTCAGGGAAGGGGTGCGCTCCAGCCTCACCTGCCCCCTGCTCCTGGAGGGCACCCCCTTCGGGGTCATCTTCCTCAGCTCCCGGGAGGAGCGGGTCTACACCCCTTACCATGGCCGCCTCTGGCGGGCCATTGCCGAGCGCATCTCCCAGGCCGTAGAGAAGACCTGGCGCATCGAGCAGCTCCTCGCCGCCAACCAGGCCTACAACGAGATGCTCGGCTTCGTGAGCCATGAGCTCAAGAACCCCGTCGCCAGCATGATCACCGACGCCCGGGTGCTGGCCCAGGGCTACCTGGGTGAGCTGGACCCCAACCAGGTCCGCAAGCTGGAGCGCCTGATCAGCAAGGGGGAGTACCTGCTCGACCTGGTCCGGGAATACCTCGACCTGGCCCGCATGGAGGGCGGCAAGCTCACCCTGAAGCCCGCCCCCTGCAAGCTGGTGGAGGAGCTCATCGAGCCATCCATTGAACTGGTCAATGCCCAGATCCAGGAACAGAACGTCACCCTGGTGCGCCACTACCCCGACTACACCCTGCCCGCCGAGTGCGACCCCGCCCTCCTCAAGATCGTCCTGGTCAACCTTCTGGGGAACGCCGTCAAGTACGGCAACCCCGATGGCCACATCGAGATCAAGCTGGAGCAGCACCACGACCACTTCATCATCAGCGTCTGGAACGCCGGTCCCGGTTTTCCGGAGGAGGAGCGGCCCAAGCTCTTCCGCAGGTTCTCCCGGCTTCAGACCCCCGAGCTCCTGGCCCGCAAAGGCACGGGGGTGGGACTCTACACCGCCTGGCGCGTGGCCAACCTCCATGGAGGCCGCATGAGCGCCCGCTCCGAATGCGGAAAGTGGGCCGAATTCAGCCTGGAGATCCCCCAGCCCCTGCCCCAGGGGAACTGAGCCGGATGCGGTCATGAGGGCTTTTCATCACCGGGGCTGATCTGCGCTAGAATGCTCCCAGGGGCAGACCCCTGAGAGTTCACGGATGACCAATTCACGCGCGTCGCTCAACGCCCTCGGATGGGATGTGTTCACCCTCCGGAGGGCTTTCTCGTTGGCTGTGTCCGGCTGGATCGCCTACTTCATCGCCTCGGCCCTGCACTTCCACAACGCCTACTGGGCCGTCTTCCCCACCATCGTGATCACCCTGCCCACCCGGGGCGTGCTCCTGGAACGGGGTGTCTGGCGTCTGGTGGGCACCGTCATCGGCGCATCGGCGGCCCTGGGCATCCTGCACCTCCCCGGCTCCATCTGGCTCAAGTTCGTCGCCCTGGCGCTGTGGATCGCCCTGAATGCCGGGCAGCCCCACCTCACCCGGAGCGTCAAGGCCTACGCAGGCACCCTCTCAGGCATGACAGCCGCCGTGGTGGGCGTCCCAGCCCTCTTCGCCCCGGTGAATGCCATCCACTGGGCCATTGCGCGCCTGGACTGCACCCTCATCGGGGTCATCGTGGCCACTCTGGTGATGGCCCTGACCACGCCCCGCTCGGACCTGGGTGAGTTCTACGACCAGGTGCGGAGCGTGGTGGCGGAGGCCATCGAGTACGCCACCCACCTCCTGAGCGGAGGCCCTGACGAAGGGGCCCGTGAGCGGGCCATCCTGGCCCGCCTGAGCCACCTGGAGTCCTCCGCCCGCATCACCTCCGCAGGCTCCCTCGAGGGCTTCCGCAACCGCAGGCAGGTGGATCTCCTGATGGTGGCCGCCCTCTCCGCCATGGCCGCGGCCCGGGACATCCGGGATGGGCTGGGCAGCCAGGAACTGGAGCGGGCCCGCCAACTGGCCCTGGATGTGCAGGAGCTCCGCCGGAGCGGCACCCCCCTGCCCCGGCCCATCCCCGAGGAGGGACCCGCGCCCTTGCGGCGCTTCGACACCGCCCTCCAGGACCTCCTGAACGCCAACCGGGCCCTCACCCAGGCGGACCCCTCCCTGGCCATGCCCCTGCACCAGCGTCTCACCCCCCACCGGGAGTGGGGCCTCGCCGCCAAGACCGGTGCCATCGCCGGCTTCACTGCCCTGGTGGTCCTCTGCCTCTGCCACCTCTCGGGTATCCCGGCCCTGGGCCTCAGCGCCCTGGGCGTCTGCATCTTCATGCAGGTGCTGGGAGTTGCCCAGCCCCCCCGCCACATCGCGGCTCGGATCTTCGGGGGGATCTGCCTGGGCGCACTCCTGGGCATGGCCTACCGGATCTGGATCCAGCCCGGCTTCGGCACCCACGCCGATGTCCTCATCACGCTGGTGCCCTTCATGCTCCTCATGGGGCTCGCCCGGGCCCACCCCAAGGCCGGCCCCTGGGGCATGGACCCGGCCCTCTGCTTCCTTATGGCCTCCCAGCTGGACATGCCGGCGGTCCAGACCAGCCAGGCCATCTGGGAGTCCGCGGCCCTGGTGATCGGCGCCGGGATCGCGCTGCCCACCATCCTCCTATTCATGCCCACCCATCCCCGCCAACTGGCCCGCCGGGCCGCCCAGTCCGTCAGGCGCGACCTGCTGCGGATCCTGGCGGACGAAGGTGCCGACCCCATGGAGTGGCACGCCCGCGCCTCCCGCCAGATCCTCCGGCTCTGCCTCCACTTGGGCAGAGTCGGCGGGGAGCATCCCGAAGGCCTTCTGGCGACCCTGAACCTGGGCCGCGCCGTCATCGACCTCCATGACCTGGGCATGCCCGCCGGGGCCCGGGCCCTGCTGGTGGATGTGCTGAGCGGAGACAAAGCCTTCCAGGAGGGGGTGGACACCCTCGGGATCCTGGCGGAGGCCGAGGCTGACCCCATCCTCCAGGCGAGCATCCTCCGGGCGGCGCACACCCTGGATCAGGGGCGGGGGCTGCTCGCCTTCGCCTGAGCAGAGGGCGTTCGGCCTGGCCCCCCGAATCGGTCAGAAGCGGCATCGCCCCCGGCCTTCGCGGCGGTGTGTTTGAACGCAGCGGGTGGGGAATGCCCTCAGACCCCCACCGCTTCCAGGAAGCGGGGCAGGAAGGGGTGGGGGCTCTTCCGGGGCCAGACCATGAGGTCCCGGACCACCGCATCCTCCCCCTCCATATCGATGCAGCGCACCTTGTAGTTGGGGTAGGCCTCCACCATGTGGCGGGTCAGCACCGCGATCCCCTCCCCCGCCTCCACCAGGAGCAGAATGGTCTCAAAGTCGCTGGCCCACTGGGCGACCTGCAGGGGAAACCCCTCCCGGGCGCAGTGCCGCTCCAGTCGCTCCACCGCCATGGGCGCCTCCTCCGCCCGCTCGATGACGATCCGCTGGTCCCGCAGGTCGGCATAGCTCAGGCGTGAACGCCCCGCCAGGGGGTGGTCGGGCCGCAGGACCACCACCGAAGGGCTGCTCCTCAGCACCCGGCTGGCGAAGGCGGGATCCTCCCGCCAGCCCACCGAGAGGGTGAATCCCACCTGGATCTCCCCCTCCTCCAGGGCCCGGGCGAGCCCCGCCAGGCTGTATCGTTTCATCTGCACCAGCACCTGAGGATGCCTGCGCCTCAGGCGGTTCAGCCGCTCCGGGAGCCAGGTGGTCTCGGTGGCTCCGAAGAAGCCGAGCGTGAAGACCCCGGCCCTGCTGCGTTCTTCCCGGCGCAGTTCCTCCACCACAGCCTCATAGTCATCCACCAGGCGGCTGACGGTCGCCAGGAAGCGCTCCCCCGAGGGGGTGAGGCAGACTTGGTGGGTGTCGCGGAGGAAAAGCCGCACCCCCAGCTGGACCTCCAGCCCCGAAACCTGCTGGCTCACCGCAGGCTGGCTCAGGAAAAGGGAGGCCGCCGCCCGGGTGAAACTCCGGTGACGGGCCACCGCCAGGAAGCACTTGAGCTGCTTCATGTCCATGGGGGCTCCGGTATCTCTGGGGGCAGCATACACCCGGGCCGGTCATTGCCGATCCTGATGACCCTGCCCCGGATCCTTATTTCCCCTGGGTGCCCCCCTGGCCTAGGCTCGGACCAGATACCGGCAAAGGGCCCGCAGGGCCGCCGTTTGCAGCCCCCCGGGGGGCTCGGGGAGGGACCATGTTCATGAAGGCATCCATCGGTCTGGAGGAGGCCCTGGGGGCGATCCAGGCCATGCTCGACGAGGTGAAGGGGCACCCGGACCGCTACTGGCAGCACGGGGGACTGGCGGTGGTGGACGACAGGGGCAAGCTGGTGGCTTTCGCCAAGATGGACTCCTCCCACCAGATCCCCGGTGATGTGGCCATCCGCAAGGCCTGGACCGCAGCCATCTGCTGCCAGGACAACGACCAGGCCGACGCCATGCTCAAAAAGGGCGGCGCCCTGCTGGAGGAGTTCTGCGCGGGGGGCACCTCCATCCCCGGCGGGGTCGCCATCTTCGACCTGGGCGAGGAGGGCCGCGACCTGGAGCCCGGCCAGGCCCCGCCCCCCTTCCGCCGCACCTGCATGGGGGCCATCGGCGTGGGGGGCGTCGGCCTCCCTCCGGAAGACCATGCCGTGGCCCTGGTGGGCCTGCGCCATATCCAGCAATGCCTCTGGCCCGACCGGGCCCGCTGAGGGGGAGACCATGAACCGCATCGAAATTGACCTGGACCGGTGCATCGGCTGCGGAAGCTGCTACTGCGCCTGCTTCGTGGATGTCTTCCGCTGGGACGAGGCCGCCTCCCGGCCCCGGGTGGCCTACCCCGAGGACTGCGTGGAGTGCAACAAGTGCGAGCTGGCCTGCCCAGCCGAGTGCCTCCAGGTCACCCCGGATTACGCCGGCATCGCCTGGCCCGATCTCCTGGAGGAGCTGTCATGAGCACCCATCGATCCATTGAGGAGCAGAGCACCGATGTCCTGGTGATCGGAGGCGGCATCGCCGGACTCGCCGCCGCCCTCGCCGCCAAGGAGCGGCACCCCGACCTGGAGGTCCTGGTGGTGGACAAGTGCACCACCGGCTGGGGCGGCAAGGCCAACAAGGGCGGGGGCAACCTGGCCTTCCTGGCCCCAGGGGACGATGTGGAGGCCTTCATGCGCTTCCGCCTGGAGGAGATCGGCTGCGGCCTTGAGGACCCCCAGACACTGCGGGACTTCATCACCTCGGCCCACGACATCCTCCAGCGTCTGGAGAGCTGGGGAGTCCAGGTCTTCCACCAGCCTGACGGGAGCTACACCCACGTCCGCTGGATCGAGGGCATGCCCTGGCGCATGGCCCTCTGTGAGCAGGACATCACCGAGCGCATGGCCGAGCGCGCCCGCCGCCTGGGGGTGCGCATCCTGGACCACGTGGCCCTGGTGGACCTGCTGAAAGACGGCTCCCGGGTCTGCGGGGCCTTCGGCTTCAGCCTCCTGGACACCACGGAGCACCTCATCCGGGCCGGAGCCGTGGTCCTCGCCAACGGCAACCAGAACTACCGACTGATGCGCCGCTGGTCCAGCGCCCGGGGGGATGGCATCGCCGCCGCCTGGCGCGCCGGGGCCGCCATGCGCAACGCCGAGTTCGGCAGCTACAGCGCCTGGGTCTTCGCAGACACCAAGGAGGTCTGCCAGGGGGCTGAGGATGTCCTCACCAATGCCCTGGGCGAAAACATCTCGCGGCGGGTGCGGCCGGTGATGGAGGCGGACGGCCATTCGAAGGAGATCGTGGCATGGTGGCGGGAGATGCAGGCCGGACGGGGGCCTCTGCGCGCCAACATGGCCGAGAACCGCATCGCCGAGCTCTCCGCCCGGGCCTTCCACTCCGACGGCGTGGCCCTCCGGCCCCTCACCACCGCCTTCTGGACGCGGACGATCCAGAAGGCCATGGCCGCCACGAAGCATCCCGGCCCCCTGCAGGAAGTCCACCCCGGCTTCATCGGCGAACTCTCGCCCGTCGCGGTGGATCCCGGGATGGCCACCACGGTGCCGGGGCTCTTCGCCGCCGGGGACATCTGCGCCTGCGCCTCTGGCTGGGCCGGAGCCGTGCCCGCCCCGCCTGGCCGTCTGCGGGGGAGCGGCATGATGAACGCCCTGTGGAGCGGGATCCGGGCCGGGGAGGGGGCCGCCGCCCACACCACCCCCTTGGCCCCCCTGGACGAGGGCCAGCTCGACGGGATCCGCCAGCGGGTCTTCGCGCCCCTGGCGGGGGGCGAGGGGCTGGAGGCGATGGACCTGGTCCGGGAGGTCCAAGCCCTGGTGGCCCCGGTGGGCAGCAGCATCTGCAAGCGGGCCGACCGCCTGGAGCGGGCCCTGCAACGGCTCGAGGGCATCCGGGCCCGCCTGCCCCTGCTGCGGGCCCGGGACGGCCACCACCTCTCGGCCTGCAACGAGGCCGGGGCCATGGTGCTCGGCGCGGAGCTCTTCTTCCGGGCCTCCCTGGCCCGCCGGGAATCCCGGGGCTGGCACCTGCGGGAAGACTATCCCGAGCAGGACGACCGGGGCTTCCGCCACTGGATCGTGCTGCGGGAGGTGGAGGGCGCCCTCCAGATCAGCGCCGAGGCGGTGGGCCGGGCCGGACTTCCGGCCTGAAGGCGGCGGCCCCCGGAGGTGCACACAAAACAGTGCATCCCCGGGGGCCCCATGGGACTCAAGGGCGGAAGGGCGTTTTCCGCAGAGCCTTCCACAACCGGTCCGCACCGGGTGCGGAAAGCTCTGCGGAGACTCAGCCCAGCAACTCCCGGTAGATCGCCAGGTCTCCTTCCGTGAAGACATTGAAGATCACGCGCGCCAGCCCCGAGCCCCGCGACAGATGAGCGTCCACGGTATCGATCGCAATGCGGGCCGCCTCCCGGTTGGGAAAGCGGAACTCCCCGGTGGAGATGCAGCAGAAAACCAAGCTGGCGAGGCCGCGCTCCTCGGCTAACTCCAGACTTGCGCGGTAGCAGCCCGCCAGCTCCCACCGGTGCCGCTCCGTGAGGCCCCTCTCCACGATGGGCCCCACGGTGTGGATCACGTGGGCGGCGGGGAGGTTGAAGCCCGGGGTGATCCGGGCCCGTCCGGTGGGCTCCGGGTGGCCCTGGGCGGCCATAAGCCGGGCGCAGGCCTCCCGGAGCTGCACCCCGGCATAGGTGTGGATGGCATTGTCGATGCAGCGGTGGCTGGGCCAGAAGCAGCCGAGGAGGGCGCTGTTGGCGGCATTGACGATGGCATCAGCCCGCAGGGTGGTGATGTCACCCTGCCAGAGGGCGAGCCTCCCCCGCATCAGGGGCAGCTCCCCCGCCTCCGTCACCCCCCGGACCTCCCGCTCGGCCTGGAGCAGGGCATCCTGAAGCTCCAGGAAGCCCTCGGGCAGCAGACCTGGAGGCCGCCGGTTCACCAGCCCCCGGAAGCAGGCCCACTTCCCCTCCTCATCGCCGGGAGGCGCAAGGCCGGGGGCGAGCATGGAGATGAGGGCATCCAGTCGCTGCTTGCGGAGGTTCACGGGCGCCCCCCCAGGGCCCGGATCACGGCCCCCATCTCCTGGGTGAAGGCCAGGGTTTGCCCCGCAACTTCGGGGGCGCCGCCTGGATCATAGGCATTCAGGCGGATCAGGGTGGCCCGGGGATTCGCGTAGGTCATCCGCTCGAAGGGGTAGCGGATGATCACGGGGGTGTTGAAGCCCACCCCCAATTCCAGGAACACCACCGGACCCTCCAGGGCCTGTCCCAGGAAGGCGGCATAGCGGTCCCGGGCGGCCTCCCAGGCCTCATCCTCCACAAAGTGGCTATCCTTGCGGAGGTTGGCATCCAACTCCCCCCCGCACACCGGGCAGCGAGGGATGAGGTGGGATGGCATGCGGCAGTCCACCGTGGCCTCCACCATGGCCCGGATGGCCGCCTCGTTGTCATAGAGGGTGGTGTGACAGGCCCGGGCGCACTGGAAGAGCCCGTAATCCCCCTGCACTGCGAAGATCCGGTCCGGGGGGAAGCCCGCTTTCTGAAACTGGTGATCCACATTGGTCGTGATCACCATGAAGACCTTGCCCTCCAGCAGCCCGAGCAGCTCCCGGTAGAGCGGGAAGGCGGGCGGCAGGTGCCGGTTCACCAGGATGTGCCGCGCCCAGTAGCCCCAGCGCTCCTCGGGGCTGGGAAAGGGATGGAAGCCCGCACTGTACATATCCCGCAGCCCGTAGCGGGCGATGAAGTCCCCGAAGTGCTCCCGGAAGCGATCGCCGCCGTAGTGCAGCCCTGCCGCATCCGAGAGTCCGGCCCCCGCCCCCACCACCACATGGGCCGCCTCGGCCAAGGCATCCCGGGCACGGGTGAGGAGGTCAGGGGACATTTGGGTTTCAGACAAATGCATCAAAGGTCCCCTCCGGAAAAGATGCCCGCTCCCCCTTGGACGCCGCATGCCACTCCCGCGTCACCCACACCCTCGGAGGGGTTTCCCCCAGGTCTCCCTGAAACATTTCAAGCAATTATACAATTTTAAATTAATTAAAACACTATCCAGTCAGCCCAAGCCTCCCACCATAGAAATTTCAATCAGACCGCTAAACCAAACAATCATCCCTATCTAACGCCAGTTCAACGAACATGCAACACGTCAAAACAGCTTATAACCTCTTGTTGCAATGCATGCCCATAATTTAACATACGTAAATCATCCGGAGTCGTCATGATTGACCGCCTCTTCCTGGTTTGCGCGCTGGCCTCCCTGTCCTTGTTCGCTGCAGATTGGCAGCCAACACCCCAGGACTGGGCCCAGAAAGGGGACCATGGCACCGGGGCCGTCCTCCTGCTGAGCCGCTATGAGCTCTCGGGATACCAGACTCAGCGGACCTTGCGGTTCCACATCCTCCAGGCACGGGGCAAGACCGTCATTCCCCAGTTCCAATCCAATGGCCTCCCCCCCTGGTTCAAAGGCTCTGTCTTCCAGCCATCAGGTGAAGTCAGCCACTTTTCCTTCACCAAGGACGCCCTGATCAAGAACCTTGACCCCTACCGCAGACGGACCAAGCTCATAGTCCCTGGCCTGACCGAGAATTGCATTGTGGAGATCAGCTACCCGGCATTCGGCCGCAATGAGTCCGAGAGTGAGACCCGGTACACCTCCGGGTATCTGCTCGGAGCCTCGTGCCCGACCCTCCTTGAGGAGATCACCGTCGAGAAGGCCTACCGGTTCAATTTCTATTTGCACAGCGCAGGTCTGAAGCCCGAGATTGACGAGGATCACGGGAACCGGACCATCCGCTTCCGAAACCTGCCGCCCTATCTTCCCATCGCCTTCAGCCGGAAGGCCACGATCCCCCGTCCTGGCTTTGATCTCTCCCTGGATCCGGGCACCCTCTGGTGGACGACTCGTCACCGGCCCGAGGATTTCTGGAAGGATGTGGCGGGCGAGGCCCTCCTGCCAGCCTACTTCAAGGAACCCATCGAAGGGCGGGCCTATCGCGACCTCTCGGCCCGCCTTCGGGACCACTTGGATGGCAGCCCCATCCAAAAGGCTGTGGAGCTCCTGTTACGCATCCAGGAATCCCTCGCCTACGGGGATGCAATGCTTGACCGCGAGAGGGTGGCAAACCTCGCATGGGAAAGCCGAACATTACATCAACCATCCAACCTGGACATGCTTGCAGAGGAGAAAGTCGGCTCCCCGGTGGGCATGACCCTACTCTTCATCCATGTTCTCAAAGATGCTGGCATCCCCTTCCAACTTGCCCTGGGTACCGACAGCGAGCATTTCCTCTTCAATCCAAACGAACGTATCATCACCACCCTGACCGAGACCCTGGTCCGCGTTGAGGATTCGGCTGGTCATTTCCTCTTTTTGGATCCCGCCCATCGATTCCTGGCACCGGGAGTCATCCCGGCAGGGCTCCAGGGCATGCAGGGGCTCCTGGTGGATCCTCAGACCCGAACCTCCACCTTTTTCACCTGGCCCGTCCAGAGCGCCCTCATCAATACCAGCCGCTATGCCTTCAGAACCCACATGGAGGAAGGAGATTTCGCCGTTGCCATGGATGCCACCTTTACGGGTCTGGCCGATTGGGAGAACCGGACCCCCTTCATCAGCCTGGATCCGGAGGCCCAGAACCGCCTTCTCAAGGACTCCCTCAAGCAGAAGGGGTCCCGACCGGATATCCAGGCGGCGGAAGTGGACCATGCCGATTCCCGCCGCACCCCGTTCAGCTTGCATGCCACGGCGTTAATCGGTTCAGCTGGCCACCACCGGACCCTGTGGGATCCCTTTCCGCTCATGCCCAGCCCCCTTGAAATCCCGGAAGCATGGCCCCCCCTGAGGACAGCCCCGATCTTTCTGCCCTACGCCCAGACATGGGTGGCCACCAGCGAACTCAGTCTCCCCCCCGGCCTGACGGCCAGCCTACCGCCCGCATTTATCCATGAGAATGCATTCGGCAAGGTCACATGGGTATGCCAGGCCAAGGATGATCTCGTCCAAGTGGTCTTCCGGGTGGATCAAACCCAGAGCATCGCCACGGCTGCCCAGTATGCCGAGCTCAGGACCTTCCTGGGCTGGATGCAGGAAGCCCAGAATCGGGCTCTGATCCTGGAGGGGAAGCAATGATGATCCCCAGAAGCCTCCTAGCCCTGGCCCTTCTTTGTCTAATGAGCATACCGACCTGGGCCAAATCCGACCTCCGGGACCTGCCGACCTGGGTCCAGGCCGGGGTCGCCCGGGCCGCCGACACGCCCACCCCGCAGGATGCAGATGCCTGGGCCATCTCCCGGGATGTCAGGGTCAGCTATGCAGAGCAGGGACGGTTCAGGGTGCGGGAACGCCGGGTTGTCCGGATCCTGTCAGACCAGAGTATCGTCAGTGCAGGTTGGTATTTCGCTTGGGGAAAGAGCGCGAAGGAAGGCGTCAGGAGCCTCAAGGGCTGGAACCTGCGCCCCGATGGGGAATTGACCAGGATGTCCCGGAACGACCTCATCAGCGTGGATGCCGACCAGAATGGAGAAGCCACCCAGGCCGTAGGGCGCATCGGCTGGCTCAAAGGCGTTGTCCGGGGCAGCCTGGTGGCCTATGAAGCCGAGTCCACCGTCAGCGCTCTGGGCTGCAGCTTCCCCATTTTCCTCCTTGAGGAGGTCCCCACGGCCCATCTCGAGGTCACCCTCGAAGCGGAATCCGGAGGGGGCAAGCCGACCCTCAACCTGGAGACCCGTCACTTCGAGCCCTGGTTTTTGCCTCCCCCCCCAGGGACGACCCACCTCTCCCTGGATAACCTCCCGGCCTTGAACAAGCAGGAGAGAGGGGTCCCCGACGAGCGGACCTGGCACCCTTGCCTCTGGATCTCCACCATGGACCCCGACCTGAAGGGAGCCCCCCGAGCCGGATCCTGGGATGCCCTGGCAACCTGGATGTTCCGCCAGGAAGCCTCCCGGCTGAACACCACGTGGCCATTCCCTGCTGCCCCCACAGGCAAGCGTGCCGCTCTCAGCGAACTCCTTGCCTGGATCCAGCGGGAATTCCGCTACCAGCAACTCTACCTGACACCTGATCGCGCCTGGATACCCCAGGACGCAAACACCACCCGACGCCTCCGTTTCGGGGACTGCAAGGACCTGGCAACCTTGTTCCTCGCCTGTGCGTCCGCCCAAGGCATGGGGGGGATGCCCGCTCTGGCACGGATCGGCGAGAGTCCCCTCCAGCAGGACGAACCTGCCAGTGCATGGGCTTTCAACCATGCCATCGCCGCCATCCTTCTGCCAGAGAGCCTGGGACTCCCCGCTGAAGTCAAGACACCCATCGGTCGACTGCTCCTTGTGGATCCCACTTCGAAGTTCACGCCCCTCGGGTACCTGCCCTCGGCCTATCGCAACGGCCACGTTATGGTCTGCACCGACCAGGGTGCCCAGTGGGTCCATATTCCAGAGAGCGCCATTGAACCCTCGGGCCTGGACGTGCATGTCCAGGGCACATGGGAGGGAGGTCACTCCGTGCTGCACTTGGTGTTCAAGGAAACCGGCAACCAGCAGGGCCTGCGCAGCAGTTCCTTCCTCCGGGGTCCTCAGCCCCTTCGCAAACACCTGGTGCGCCTCCTGGACCTCCCACCGACAGCGGCATTCACGGTTGATCAGACCGGAGATCCCCTGGACTTGGACCAGCCCTTCACGATGACCTGCACCCTGGTCACGGACCCTCTGCCCTCCGTAGGCCGAGAATTCCAATTGCTGAACCTGGGCTTCCCACCCATTCCGGATCCCGTCCAGCCCAGGGGCCAGGCCCGACAGCTTCCGCTATTCCTGAAAGGCCACGATGTCAGGCACCTCCATCTGGACCTGGATCTCCGAGGCCGGACACTCGTTCCCATGACCAGCGGTGGGAAGCTGGAAACGCCCTTCCGCCAGCTCACCTGGCGGGCCGCTGTCCAGGACGGGCATTATCACCTGGACATGGATCAACAGTCCCTGGACGCATCCTGGGACATGGCTCATCGTGAGGAAGGTGTTTCTGCCCAGCGGAAGGACCGGAATGCCCTCCGGGCGCTCCTGGAGGAAGCCCAGACCCTCACAGCAGCCCCATGAGCTCCCCAAGGCCGGTAGGCCAATCAAACCCATGCATTCACGCATGCGTTCACCGACCAAACGATTCCCCTTTCCCAGCCTCTCCTGCATCATGGTCCTACGTCCCGGGGATCCGCCATGGCGTCCAGAAAGAGCACGGTCGACTTCATCCTGGACCAGCTCCAAGAGGCCGGTCCGGCCTCGGCCCGACCTATGTTCGGAGAATACGGTCTCTACCTCGCGGACCGCATGTTCGCCCTGGTCTGCGATGACAGCCTCTTCATCAAACGGACCCCGGAAGGGGAGGCCCTTTACCCGTCAGCGCCCCTGGCCCTGCCCTACCCCGGGGCCAAGCCCTGCCTGCTCGTCCCTCCGGAGCGCTGGGACGAGGCCGAGTGGCTTTGTCTCCTGGCCAAGGTGACGGCCGGGGCCCTGCCGGCCCCCAGGAAAAAGCCCCGACGGGACTGACCCAACCCTGCCATGCCCATTCCACTCCCCCCCTCTGAGCCCGGGCCCTGCCGACAGTGCAGACGCTGTGTCCAGGTCTGTGAGGCAGGGGCCATCCTCTTTGTGGAGGGCCGGGCCCGGATCCAGGGAAAGCTCTGCCTGGGTTGTGCCCAGTGCACCAGAGTGTGTCCCCTCACCACCGAGGGGATCCGCTGCTCTCTCTATACCCCCCTGACCCCGGATTCTCCGACCTGAACCCCTAGTGGCCGCCCCCATCATCGGTGCCAGCTCCCGCGCATTTCCCGGACTCGCCCCAGCCAGGTACCTTCCCTGCCCTACCATGGTTCCAGAGCCTGACCGGAGCCCCTTTGCCCACTGCCGCCCCCTCCCCTGCCACCCTCCTCCGAGGAGCTCTGGTCGGAATCGCCCTGTTCCCGATGGCAGGTCCCCCCGCCGAGGCCCAGCCCCCCCCAATCCAGACCCTCCAGATCCGTCCCGGAGTCCAGGTCGAGCTCCAATGGGTGCGCGAGGGCAAGCTGCCGGGCAGCGGTGAACCATGCCTGATCGTCAAATACACCACGCATCTGCCCCTCTCTGACTGGCGCCACCTCAGCCTGGAGGCCGAGCAGGTCTGGAAGGCCCTGGAGAGCCGGGCCGAGGGCCTGCAGGCCGGGGTGGTCATCGCAACCGAACCCGCCACGGAAGGCGGCCCGAAACCCCACCGGGCCGGGTGGGTCTGGAGGCGTTCACCGGATGGAACCTGGAAGGCTCCGGACTCCCGCGACCCCGGACTGCTGCCCCGAAAGCCCTGAAACCAGCCATCCCTTCCGGGAGTTCCCGTGCCCATCTCCTATCACATCCACGCTGAAGACCGTCTCCTCCGGGTGGAGGCCTGGGGCCGGGACGAGGGGCTGGAGGAGGTCCAGCGGTACGGCCTGGCCATCCTCGAGCATGCGATCCGCCTGGGCACCCCCCGGATCCTCTGCGATGAGCGGCAACTGGAGTACGACCTGGACATCGCCCAGACCTTCGAGTCCGCCCGGAGTCTCGCCGAGGCCATCGCCGAGCAGGCCCCAGCCTGTGGTCGGGTGGCCCTGGTCTGCAGTCCCAGATTCTTCAGCGAAGCCCGCTTCTGGAGCAGCGTGACCCAGCACCGGGGCCTCAGCATCCAGGCCTTCACCGACCCGGAAGAGGCCATGGCCTGGTTGGACACCGAAGGCTGAGCCAAGGCAGGTCAGATGAAGCCACCCAGGATTCCAGACTTGATTTTTCAGAATTCAAATTCCAGAATTTGAATTCTGAAAACCAGGAGTCCGCAATGCGCCCCTCCCGCAAAGAGACCGAACGCCAGCAGCGGAGAACCCTCCTCCTGGAGGCGGCGGCCCGGGTCTTTGGCCGCAAGCCCTTCGACGAGGCCACCATGCAGGAGGTGGCCGCCGAGGCCGAGATCGGGATGCAGGGGCTCTACGAGCACTTCCCCTCCAAACAGGACCTCTGCGAGCAGGTGATGGAGAGCCGGGCCGAGAGCTTCCGGGAGCGGGCGGAAGAGGCCCTGGCGGGGCTCGCTCGCCCCCTGGACCAGATCCGCGCCCTTGCGCAGGTCTACGCCAGACAGTTCCGGGAGCAGCCCATGCTCCTGCCCATGTTCATCCGGGACCGGGTCCACCACGACTGGGGTTTCCAGTCCCGCTTCGGTGAGCGCATCAAGCGCATCTACGAGGCGGAGATCCACCGCCTGCGGGGCTTCCTGGAGGCGGCCATCGCCGAGGGCTTGGTGAAGCCCCTGGATCCCGGCTTCCTGACCCAGCTCTGCCTCGGGGTCCTGGAAGCCTCCCTCCACTACAACCATGGCCACTCCGAGGAGTCCATCGACACCTGCGTTGACCGCGCCATGAGCTGCCTGCTGACGGGGGTGGGGGTATGAGAGGTCTGGCCCTCCTCCTGGCCATGGGCTGCAGCCTGGCCGCCCAGTCCCTCAGCCTGCCCGAGGCCATCCGTCTGGCCGGGAGGGACTCCTACCGCGCCGAAGCCGCCCGACTGGAGCACCGACAGGCCCTGGCCGAGACCGGACAGGTCCACAGTCTCTATCTCCCGGAACTGCAGCTCGATGCCGGCCACCTGAACCTCAGCGCCCAGCCGGGCTTGAGGAACGGCCCCTTCACCGTGGGCCCCCTGGACCTGGGCGGGGTCACGGTTCCCGCCTTCTCCCTGGGCCCCCTGGAGACCCCCCTGGGGGACCGCTCGGCCTGGAAGGCCAAATTGAGCCTGCGCTATCTCGTCTACGACTTCGGCAAGCGGGAAGCGGCGCTCAACGCCGCCCGGAACCGGGAGGAGGCCCGGGGTCTGGAGGGGGATGGCCAACTGCGCTGTGCCCAGGCGGAGGTGGCGGCCCGCTATGTGGCCCTGCTGGGCCTGAAGGCCCGCGGAGAGGTCCTCCTCCAGCGGAGGAAGGCCCTGGAGGATCACCTGCAGACCGCCCAGAATCTCTTCACCCAAGGGGTGGTGGCCCGCAACGACCTGCTGCGGACCGAAGTGGCCCTGCGCAGCCTGGGCGATGCCGAGCAGGCCCTGGACAGTGCCGAGTCCGGAGCCAGGGAGCAGCTGAACCAGGCCCTGGGGCGGGAGCCCACAGCCCCGCTGGAGCTCAAGAGGGTCCCGTCCCAGCCGCCCCCCCTCCCCTGGAACGAGGCCCAGTGCCGCGAGAGGGCCCTGGCTTCCAACGAGAGCATCCGGGCTCTCCGGGCCAAGGTGAAGACCCTGGAAGGGCAGACAGCGCTGGACCGGCGCGACTGGACCCCCAATGTGGTGGCCGAGGCCTTCCACAGCTATGAGCAGAACAGTTACAGCCTCCATCCCCACGAGACGGGACTCTATATGGGCCTCTCCTGGAAGGTCTTCGACGGGGCCCGCCGCTCCAGGCTCCAGACCTCCGCAGCCGGACTCGACCTGGCAAGGCAGGAGCTCCGCAACGCCGAGCAGCAGGCGGGCAACGCCGCTGCGGAGGCCTGGCGGGACTGCCGGACAGCCCTGCGGGAGATGGAGACCGCCCGGACCAATGTGGCAGCTTCGGAGGAGAACCTGAGGATCGTGGAGGACCAGTACCGGGAGGGCATGGTCCAGGGCGGCGACGCCCTGGAGGCCGAAGCCCTTCTGGCCGAGAGCCGCTTCGCCCTGACGGAGCACCGGACCCGGGCCTACACCCGACAGGCGGCCCTCCTGGCCCTGCTGGGGGAGGATCTGGCCCTTTTCTATGGGCATGCGGACACGGAGGAGCACTGACATGGCTTCGAAGAAGACGATCTCCCTGCTGGCCATCCTGGTGGTGGCCGCCGCAGGCGCCGCCTGGGGCGTGGCAGCTTGGCGCCACGGTCGGATCTATATCGCCACGGACAACGCCTATGTGAGGGGACCCATCACCACCGTCGCCTCCCGTATCCCAGGCCCCCTGCTCACGGTGGACGTGACGGAGAACCAGGCGGTGAAGGCCGGTCAGGTGCTGGCCACCCTGGACCCCAGGGACTATGACGCCCAGGCGCAGCGGGCCGAGGCCTCCCTCCAGGAGGCGGGTTCCTCGGTCGCCCTGGACGAGGCCCGGGTGGCCCAGGCCCGAGCCCAGGTGACGGCGGCCTTGAGCCAGCAGCATCTGGCGGAGCTGGAGCGGGCGCGCTTCAAGGCCCTGGTGGACCGCGGCTCCATCCCCCGGCAGAAGTTCGACCACGCCCAGAGCGCCGCCGAGGTGGCCTCCGCTCAGGTGGAGGCCGCCCGCAAGCAGGTGACCGCCGCGGAGGGGCTGCTGCAGGTGAGTCGCAGCAAGGTGGCAGGCGCGCAGGCCAGCCTGGAGGCGGCCCGCCTCCAGCGCTCCTACTGCACCCTGGTGGCCCCCTGCGATGGCTATGTGAGCCGCAAGCTCGGGGAGCCGGGCATGGTGGTAGCCCCGGGGCAGCCCATCTGCGCCATCGTGCCCCTGGGCCAGGAGGAACTCTGGGTGGAGGCCAACTTCAAGGAGACCCAGCTCAAGCGGGTTCGCCCCGGTCAGCCCGTGCGGCTGGTGGCGGACATGGACGAGCACCGGGGTTTCAGTGGCCAGGTGGAGAGCCTCTCGGCGGGGACCGGGGCGGCCTTCTCCCTGCTCCCGGCGGAGAACGCCACGGGCAACTGGGTCAAGGTGGTCCAGCGGGTGCCCGTGAGGATCAGGCTCGCTCCCGGCGCGGATCCGGAGCATCGCCTGCGCCTGGGCATGACCGTGAGCGCCGAGATCGACACCCGGGAGCGGTGAAGCCATGGGCCGCAAGTGGATCGTGGGCCTCACCTGCATGCTGGGCACCTTCATGGAGGTGCTGGACACCTCCGTGGCCAACGTAGCCCTGCCCCACATGCAGGGCAGCTTCGCCGCCGGGACGGACGAGATCACCTGGGTCATCACCAGCTACCTGGTGGCCAACGCCATCGTGCTGCCCATCACCGGCTGGCTGGCCAACTTCTTCGGGCGCAAGCGGCTCTACCTCATCTGTCTGGCCATCTTCACCCTGGCCTCCCTCCTCTCGGGCATGGCGCCCTCCCTCTGGTTCCTGATCCTCATGCGGGTCATCCAGGGACTGGCCGGGGGCGCCATGGTGCCCATGAGCCAGGCCATCACCCTGGACGCCTTCCCGGCGGAGGAGCAGGGCTACGGCGCCGCACTCTACGGCATGGGCGCCATCTGCGGACCCATCGCCGGGCCCCTCCTGGGGGGCTGGCTCACGGACAACTGGTCCTGGCCCTGGATCTTCTACATCAACATCCCGGCGGGGCTCTTCGCCTTCTACCTGGCCTCCGCCTTTGTCGAGGACCCGCCCTACCTCCAGAAGCCCGAGGGGAGGGTGGACTGGCAGAGCCTGGTCTTCATCGCCGTGGGTCTGGGCTGCCTGGAGGTCTTCCTGAACCGGGGTGAGCGTCTGGACTGGTTCGAGAGCGGCTTTGTGCAGCTCTTCGCAGGGATGGCCTTCCTGGGTCTGGGCCTCTTCGTCTGGCGCTCCCTCACGGCGGAGCATCCCCTGGTGGACCTGAGGATGTTCCGCCTGCGGGAGTTCTGGAGCGGGATGCTGCTCATCTTCCTGGCGAGCTTCGGGATGTACGGGGCCTTCGTGTGCCTGCCCCTCTTCCTGCAGAACCTCCTCAACTACACCCCCACCTGGGCCGGTATCGTGCTGGCCCCTGCCGGGGTGGCCTCCATCGTGGCCATGGCCCTGGCGGGGGCCCTTGCCCGCAAGGTGGATGTCCGCCTCCTGGTGGGCACCGGGGTGCTCTCCCTCATCTGCGCCGTGTGGATGCTGACCCACCTGAGCCTGCAGATCGGCATCGCCTACATGGTGATCGCCTGGCTCTTCCAGGGCTTCGGCCTGGGCCTGGTGCTGGTGCCCCTGGCCACCGAGACCATCAAGCGGGTGCCCGCACACCTAGTGGGGGTCTCCTCGGGCATGTTCAACCTGCTGCGCAACGAGGGGGGCAGCGTGGGCATCGCCCTCTCCACCACGATCCTGGCCCAGCGGGCCCAGTTCCACCACGCCCGGCTGGCGGAGTGGATCAGCCCCTACCACCTCTCGGCCCAGCTGGGGTCCGTGGAGCTGGGCAAGCACCTCTATCCCTGGGCCGGACGGGATCCCCACTCCACCACCCAACTGGCCCAGGGCCTCATGGGGGCCGAAGTGACGCGCCAGGCCTTCGTCCTCAGCTTCGTGGATGTCTTCGCCTTCCTCATGCTGGTCTTCGTCATCGCCCTGCCCCTGGTGCTCCTCTGCAAGAGCCCGGCTAAGGGCCAGACCGCGGGGAAGCCCCTCATGCACTGAAGACCCGCCTCGGCAGCACACCGGGGCGGGTCTTCTTCGCTGGGAGGCGTCAGGCGCCGGAGGCTCAGCCGCCGACGGCGATGCGCTTCATGTCCTTCATGTAGCCGCGCAGTTCCTTACCCACGATCTCGATGGGGTGGTTGCGGATGGCGTCGTTGACCTGGACCAGGGTGAGGTTGTCCACGCCGTTGCAGGTGGTGGCCAGGCCCTTGCCGATGACCTCGAGGGTGACCTTGGGCATGACGTGCTCGGCCAGGAGGGGCACGGCGCTGTTGGCGAAGAGGTAGTTGCCGTATTCGGCGGTGTCGGAGATCACCACGTTCATCTCGTAGAGCCGCTTGCGGGCCACGGTGTTGGCGATGAGGGGCAGCTCGTGGAGGGATTCGTAGTAGGCGGACTTGGCGTTCATGCCGCTGGCCACCATGGTCTCGAAGGCCAGTTCCACACCCGCCTTGACCATAGCGATCATGAGGATGCCCTTGTCGAAGTACTCCTGCTCGGCGATGGCGCCGGTGTAGGCAGGGGCGTTCTCGAAGGCGCTCGCACCGGTCTCCTTGCGCCAGGTCAGCAGCTTGACGTCGTTGTCGGCCCAGTCGGCCATCATGCCGGTGGAGAAGGCACCGCTGATGATGTCATCCATGTGCTTCTCGAAGAGGCTGCGCAGCAGGCCCTTCATCTCCTCGGCCAGCTCGAAAGCCTTGATCTTGGCGGGGTTGCTGAGGCGGTCCATCATGGTGGTGATGCCACCCTGCTTCAGGGCCTCGGTGACGGTCTCCCAGCCGAACTGGATAAGCTTGCCGGCGTAGCCGGGCTCGATGCCCCCGGCCACCATCTTGTCGTAGCAGAGGAGGGAGCCGGCCTGCAGCATGCCGCAGAGGATGGTCTGCTCGCCCATGAGGTCGGACTTGACCTCGGCCACGAAGGAGGACTGGAGGACACCGGCGCGGTGCCCGCCGGTGCCCGCGGCCCAGGCCTTGGCGATGGCCATGCCCTGGCCCTCGGGATCGTTCTCGGGGTGGACGGCCAGCAGGGTCGGCACGCCGAAGCCGCGCTTGTATTCCTCACGCACCTCGGTGCCGGGGCACTTGGGAGCCACCATCACGACAGTCAGGTCCTTGCGGATCTGGGTGCCCTCTTCGACGATGTTGAAGCCGTGGGAGTAGCCCAGGGCGGCGCCCTTCTTCATGAGGGGCATGATGGCCTTGACCACGCCGGTGTGCTGCTTGTCGGGGGTGAGGTTGATGACCAGGTCGGCGGTGGGGATCAGCTCCTCGTAGGTGCCGACCTTGAAGCCGTTCTCGGTGGCGCGCTTCCAGGACTGACGCTTCTCGGTGATGGCCTCCTGGCGCAGGGCATAGGACACGTCCAGACCGGAGTCGCGCAGGTTCAGGCCCTGATTCAGGCCCTGGGCGCCGCAGCCGATGACCACCAGCTTCTTGCCCTTGAGGGCCTCGCAGCCGTCGGCGAACTCCGCACGGTCCATGAAGCGGCACACGCCCAGCTGGGCGAGCTGCTGACGAAGCGTCAGGGTGTTGAAGTAGTTGCTCATGAGTCTCTCCAAGGAATGGAAGGCGTTGACACAGATGACCGACTCCCACCTTAGCTGGGATGGCACGTTGACTTTATTGATATCATCAAAAGCCATTGTTGCGTTTTACGGGATAATCACAATAAGGAGGAAAGAGGACATGGAGCTGCGAAGCCTGGAGCTCTTCCTTAACCTCACCGAGACCCTCCACTTCTCCCGGACGGCCGAGGCCATGGCGGCCAGTCCCTCCGCCCTCAGCCGGGCCATCCAGCGCCTCGAGCAGGAAGTGGGCTGCACCTTGCTGGAGCGCACCAACCGCCGGGTGAAGCTGACCCCGGCGGGGGAGCGCATGCGCGACTTCGCCTTCCGTCTGGTGCAGGAGTGGCACGGCCTCTGCCAGGATCTCCGGGCGGCGGGGACCCCCGTCCAGGGCCGCCTCAAGCTCTACTGCTCGGTCACGGCCAGCTACCTCCTGCTGCCCGCCCTCCTGGGCCGCTTCAGCGCCCGCCATCCACACCTGGAGGTGGGACTGCAGACCGGGGACTCGGCCCTGGCCATCGGAAAGGTCCTGGCCGACGAGGCGGACATGGCCATCGCCGCCCGGCCCAGCGCCCTCTCCGCCAAGCTCCACTTCATGTCCCTGCAGCAGATCCCCCTGGTCTTCATCGCCCCCCGGGCCCCGGGCCCCATCGCCCGCTGGCTCCAGGGGGAGGAACCCGACTGGGAGCACCTGCCCATCATCCTGGCCGAGCAGGGCCTGGCCCGGAAGCGCTGCGACCAGTGGTTCCGCAACAAGGGCATCCACCCGAACATCTACGCGGAGGTGGCCGGCCACGAGGCCATCGTCAGCATGGTGTCCTTCGGCTGCGGTGTGGGTCTGGTCCCGGAAGCGGTGATCAACCAGAGCCCCCTGGCCCGCAAGATCCGGGTCATCGAGGCCCACCCGACCTTCAAACCCTTCGATGTGGGACTCTGCGTCCAGAAGCGGCGCCTGGAGGACCCCCTCATCAAGGCCTTCTGGGAGATCGCCCAGCAGGGCCTGGGGTGAGGCCTCGCAAAGGGTGTCCCTCGCGGGGGACCGAATCAGAGTCCCGCAACTCAGCCCGGATTCTGCAATTGAGTCATCTGAGGCCTGGGCAAGGCCCGGCGTAAAGCCCAGGCGGCTGACCATCATCGGGAACCGTTTGGTACCCAAGACGAACTGGGCCCTGAGTTTCCTGTGCGCCTGGATCGCGAGTGCATCATCGCCTATAGCGTGCAGTCATCCTGTTCATCCTCTTCATCTTGGCTGAATAAAGTGCATGTCAAGCCTGGATGAAGGGGATGAACGGGATGGTCCTGCGCTGGGAGTCAATGCATAATCCGGGCTCAGCCGGCGGCTTGGGCTTCTGGACGCCCCTCAGAGCATGGATGCGTAGAGATCCCGGTAGTGCCGGGCAGCGGCATGCCAGCCCAGGTCCTGGCGCATGCCCCGTCGCTGGACCTTGAGCCAGGTGCGGGGATCCTCGCGATAGAGGCGCACGGCCCGGCCGAGAGTCTCGCCGAGGATCCAGGAGTTCGGATCCTCAAAGGTGAAACCGGTGGCGCTGCCCTCTGCCAGGGTGGCCTCGCAGGTGTCCACCACAGTGTCCGCCAGACCGCCGGTGCGGCGCACGAGAGGGAGGGCACCGTAGCGCAGGGCGTACATCTGGGTGAGCCCACAGGGCTCCTGACGGCTGGGCATCAGGAGGACATCGGCCCCCGCAAGGATCCGATGCGCCAAGCCCTCGTTGAAGCCGAGGTGGATCGCCACCCGCCCGGGATAGCGGCCCGCCAGGGTGCGGAAGCCGGTCTCCAGCAGGGGATCGCCGGAGCCCAGGACCACCAGCTGGGCCCCCAGACTGACCAGGTAGTCCACATTGGAGAGCACCAAGTCCAGCCCCTTCTGGGGGGCCAGTCGGCTGATCACGCCGAAGAGGGGTGCGTCGGGGAGCTCCTCCAGGCCCATCTCCTGCTGGAGGAGGTTCTTGTCGACCTTCTTGCCGGAGAGGAGCCGGGAGTCGTAGTGGGCCCCCAGGTGGGGGCTCTGGGAGGGGTTCCAGACCGACTCATCCACCCCATTGAGGATCCCCACCACATCCGTGGCCCGATCCCGCAGGACCCCGTCCAGTCCCTCCCCGAAGTCCGGGGTCTGGATCTCCCTCGCATAGGTGGGGCTCACGGTGCTGATGCGGTCGGCGAACTGCAGCCCCCCCTTCAGGAAGCTGAGGTGGCCATAGTATTCAACCCCGTGCATGTGGAAGAGCTGGGGATCCAGCCAGAGCTCCGCCATCACTCCTGCGGGGTAGACACCCTGGTAGGCCAGATTGTGGATGGTGAGCAGGGTCCTGGGCCTGGACAGCTCCTTCGACAGATAGACCGGGGCAAGGGCCGTCTGCCAGTCATGGCAGTGAAGGATCTGCGGATGCCAGCCTGCCCCATCGCCCTCCAGGGCCAGGTGAGCGGCGGCCCAGGAGAAGGCTGCGAACTTCCGGTGGCTGTCTCCCCACTCATCGTAGGGTCCCCCGGGGCGGTCGAAGAAGGGGGAGTCCAGGAGATAGACGCTGAGCCCGTCCTCCATCCGCCCCTGGAGGAGACGGGCCGGTCCGCCGCCCATGAGGTCATCCCAGGTGCGGATGAGCCGACGGGGGGGAATGCCTGCCTTGAGGGCGGGAAAGCCCGGCAGGAGGATACGGGAGCTGAGCCCGATCTCCCGCAGGGCCCTGGGCAGGGCGCCGACCACATCCCCCAGCCCCCCTGCCTTGACGAAGGGGAAGAACTCGGCGGCGGTGTGCAGGATGCGCATGGCTGATGAGCCTCACAGGGAATCAGGGACTCCAGGATGCCCGGGCTCCCTCGGGACTTCCACCTCCCCGGACCCGGGCACTGGAAAAGTCACAGGAGACTCAGCAGCCACCGAACTCGGCCAGACGGTCCAACATCCGCTGGGAGATGAGGGTCACCCCGCTGGCGGTGCGGTAGAAGCGGCGGGCATCGTGGTCAGGATCCTCCCCCACGATCAGTCCCCGGGGGATATGGGTGCCCCGGTCCACCACGACCTTGCGGAGTCTGGCGTGCCCCCCGATGTCCGCATCGGGTAGGATCACCGCCTCATGGAGGTAGGCGTGGGAGTGGACCTTGACCCCCGATGAGATGAGGGACTGCTGGATGGTGGCCCCGGAGATGATGACCCCGGCCGAGATCACGCTGGCCAGGGCCAAGCCGTTGCGATGGGGATCGCTGTGGACAAACTTCGCCGGGGGAAGCTGGCGCTGGTGGGTGAAGATGGGCCAGTTGATGTCATAGAGGTTCAGGGCCGGGTCCACGGTGGTCAGGTCGATGCTGGCCTCCCAGTAGGCATCCACGGTCCCCACATCCCGCCAGTAAGGCGTCTTGTCCTTGTTGTTCACGCAGCTCCGGCTGAAACGGTGGGCGAAGACCCGTGCCCTGGAGATAAGGTAGGGGATGAGGTCCTTGCCGAAGTCGTGACTGGAGGCAGGATCGGCGGCATCCCGCGCCAGTTGCTCATACAGGAACTTGGCCTTGAAGAGGTAGATGCCCATGCTGACGAAGGCCCGGTCCGGGTCATCGGGAAGTGCGGGGGGGTCCTCGGGCTTCTCCACGAACTCCACGATGCGGTCATCCTCGTCAACGGCCACAATACCGAAGGCCGTCCCCTCCATCCTGGGGACATCGATACAGGCGATGCTCATGTCCGCATCCTTGGTCAGGTGGTCGGCCAGGAAGCGCCGGTAGTCCATCTTGTAGATGTGGTCACCCGCCAGGACCAGGACGTGCTCCGGGTCGTGGTCCTGGAGATTGGAGAGGTTCTGGTAGACGGCATCAGCCGTGCCGCTGTACCACTGGTCCCGCTCCAGACTCTGCTGGGCAGGCAGCACATGGACGAACTCCCGCAACTCCGGAGACAGGAAGGACCAGGCGAACTGGAGGTGCTCCAGGAGTCGGTGGGAGTTGTACTGGGTCAGCACCTGGATCTTGCGGATGCCCGAGTTCACACAGTTGGAGAGGGTGAAGTCGATGATGGCGTACTTGCCCCCGAAGTCCAGGCCTGGCTTCGAGAGGCGGGAGGTCAGGTCCATCAGGCGCGTCCCGCGCCCCCCGGCCAGGATCATGGCCACAGTTCTGCTGGGGGCGTGGAAGAGTTCCAGTTGTTCCAACATGCACCTCGCCGGGTGGTCCTGGGAGTGCCAGGACTGGGGTGGATGGGTACCCATCGACCCCCCCGGTATTGAGCATGAGTTCTACTTCATCGCCTTTTCAAGCACATGGGCCCGGAGGGTCTTGTATTCATCCTCCGTGATCAGGCCATCAGCCTTCATCTTATTGAGCCTTTCGAGCTCGCCCCGCAGGTCGTAGGCGGGTGCGGCGGGCTGGGGGGGCACGGCCCTGGGAGCCGGCTCAGGGGCGGCAACGGGCGGAGGAGTCTGGGGGACGAAAGCCGGGTCAGGCCTGCGGACATAGGTATCGAAGGTGCCGTCCACCAGCCTCACCCAGGTGGGGTTGTCCTTGCTGAAACGGACCAGGGTGCCCTGGGCCTCGAGGGTGGGGAAGGAGAGGTACTTCACCCGGCCATAGGTCACCGACTCGAGGGGGGCGCCGAGCCGCTCGATGAGCTGGGCCTCGCTCATGCCGGAGGAGGCCCGTCCCCCCACCACGCGGTTGGGCATGAGGGAGGGGCCCCCGCAGGCGAGGGTGAGGGCGAGGCTCAGGACCGGAAGCAGAAGGTGGGAGGGCTTCATGGGGACTCCAGAGGCGTGCAGCGGGGTTGTGGGCCGGAAAGCTCCCTCTAACTGAGCCCCAAAGCAGGGCTTTGTCAATGCTCCCCCGCCGGGCGGGCCTCGCCTTCCGCTGGGAGGCCCCCCGGGAGAGAATGGAGGCATGAGCTTCGTCCATCTCCACCTCCACACCGAGTATTCCCTGCTCGACGGCTTCACCCGCATCTCCGATCTGGTCAAGAAGTGCAAGGCCTCGGGCATGCCCGCCGTGGCCCTCACGGACCACGGAAACATGTTCGGTCTGATGAAGTTCTATGACGCCTGCGAGAAGACCAAGGATGCCGAGGGGAACTGGGGGGTGAAGCCCATCCTGGGCTGCGAGGTCTACGTGGCCCCCCGCAGCCGCTTCGACCGCAAGTTCGATGCCTCCCAGGCCCCCAACACCGAGGGCATGGAGGACTGCCACGACCCTTCCGGACACCGCGACGCGGGTTATCACCTGGTGCTCCTGGCCAAGAACCAGACCGGGTTCAAGAACCTCTCCAAGATGGTCTCCCAGGGCTTCACCGAAGGCTTCTACTACAAACCCCGTGTGGACAAGGAGCTGCTGCGCCAGCACGCCGAGGGACTCATCGCGCTGTCGGCCTGCCTGGGTGGGGAGGTGCAGGCCCGGCTGCTGTCAGGGAACTTCGAGGCCGCCGAGAAGGCCGCCCTGGAGTTCAAGGAGATCTTCGGGGAGGACTTCTACCTGGAAATCCAGGATCAGGGCTTCGAGGAGGAGCGCCTGATCATCCCCATGCAGTTTGAGCTGAGCGAGAAGACCGGCATTCCCCTGGTGGCCACCAATGACGCCCACTACCTGAACCAGGATGACGCGGATCTCCACGACACCCTGCTCTGCATCGGCACCAAGCGCCTCAAGAGCGACAAGAACCGCATGCGCTTCTCCTCGGACCAGTTCTACGTCAAGACCCCCGAGGAGATGGCCGCCACCTTCCCCGATCACCCGGAGCTCCTGGCCCGCACCCTGGAGATCGCCGACAAGGTCGAGCTCTACCCCATCACCCGCAAGCCCATCCCCCCCCAGTTCCCCGTGCCCGATGGACACACCCTGGAGAGCTACTTCGAGTTCGTGACCCGGGAGTGGTTCGAGAAGCGTCTGGTGGAGTGCAAGCCCCTCTGGGACAAGGGGCTGCTCAAGTACACCGAAGAACAGTACCGCAAGCGCCTGGAATTCGAGATCGGCACCATCCTCAAGATGGGCTACCCCGGCTACTTCCTGCTGGTGTGGGACTTCATCGCCAAGAGCCGGGAGATCGGGGTCCCCGTGGGACCGGGTCGCGGCTCCGCCGCCGGGAGCATCGTCTCCTGGGCCCTCACCATCACCGACATTGACCCCATGCAGTTCGATCTCCTCTTCGAGCGCTTCCTCAACCCCGAGCGCGTCTCCATGCCCGACGTGGACATCGACTTCTGCCGCGACGGGCGCCAGCGGGTCATCGACTACGTGACCGAGAAATACGGCCGGGACCGCGTCTGCAACATCGTCACCATCAACGCCCTCAAGACCAAGGCCGTCATCAAGGATGTAGCGCGGGTCTACGAGAAGGACTTCAACTGGTCCAACGAGATCACCAAGCTGGTGCCCTCGGTGCCGGGCCAGAACATGAGCGTGGCCCAGGCCCTGGAGGAGTCGGAGAAGCTGCGGGAGCGCTACAACAGCGAGCCCGATGTGAAGGAGATCCTGGATGTCTCCGCCCGACTGGAAGGACTCGCCCGCAACACCGGCATCCACGCCGCCGGGGTCATCATCAGCCCAGATGAGCTGACCAAGTTCGCCCCGCTATGCAAGGACAAGGACGACAAGGTGATGGTGCAGTACACCATGACCGAGGCAGAGCGGGCCGGCCTCCTCAAGATGGACTTCCTGGGCCTGGAGACCCTGACCCAGATCGCCAAGACCCAGGGCTACATCGCCCAGACCCAGGGCGCCCCCCTGGACATGCTGAGCATCCGGGGCTTCGATGACAAGAAGACCTACGAGCTCTTCAGCCAGGGCGACACGGATGGCGTCTTCCAGTTCGAGTCCGGGGGCATGAAAAACCTCCTGCGCAAGCTCCAGCCGGACCGCTTCGACGACCTCATCGCCCTCAACGCCCTCTTCCGCCCAGGCCCCCTGGGCGCGGGCATGGGCGACACCTACGTCAACCGCCGCCATGGGCGGGAACCCGTGGCCTACCCCTTCCCCGAGCTGGAGACCTGTCTGGCACCCTCGTACGGCGTGATCCTCTACCAGGAGCAGGTCATGCAGATCGCCCAGCGGGTGGCGGGCTTCTCCCTGGGCGAGGCAGACATGCTGCGCCGCGCCATGGGCAAGAAGGACGTGGAGAAGATGAAGAAGGAGAAGCACCGCTTCGTGGAGCGGGGCGTCTGCAATGGCTTCGATGAGAAGAAGACCATGGAGCTCTTCGACACCATCGAGTACTTCGCAGGCTACGGCTTCAACAAGAGCCACTCCGCCGCCTATGCCCTGGTGGCCTACGAGACAGCCTACCTGAAGGCCAACTACCGCACGGAGTTCATGGCGGGCCTGCTCTCCACCAAGAGCCAGCGCACCGATGACGTGGTGAAGTACATCCAGAACTGCCGGGACATCGGCATCGACGTGCTGGGCCCCGATATCAACGAGTCGGAGCTGGACTTCACCATCACCGGCCCCAAGCAGATCCGCTTCGGGCTGGCGGCCATCAAGGGCCTGGGGGACGCCGCCCTGCAGGCCATCCTGGAGGCGCGCCGGGAAGAGGGCCGCTTCAAGGACTTCTTCCATGCCCTCAAGGCCACGGACCTCTCCAAGGCCAACCGGAAGGTCTGGGAGTGCCTGATCAAGGCGGGGGCCTTCGACAGCCTGGAGGAGAACCGGGCCGCCCTGCTGGCGGGGCTCCAGGGGGCCATGGAGGCCGCTTCCTCCGGAGCCGCCGCCAACCACGGCATGACCTCGCTCTTCGATGAAGCCGAGATGGAGAGCCTCTCGGACAACTGGGCCCTGCCCGAGGATGTGGATCCCTGGAGCCGCAAGGAGCGGTTGCACTGCGAGCGGGAGTCCCTGGGCCTCTACGTCTCCGGGCACCCCCTGGAGGAGTACAAGGATGCGGTCCAGGTCCACACCATGGGCACCCTGGCCTCCCTCAAAGAGGCGGTGGCGGCGGGAAGGGCCAAGGACCGGGACTCGGTGACCCTGGGCCTGATGGTGAGCAGTGTCCAGTTCAAGACCAACCAGAAGGGTGAACCCTGGGCCCTCCTGGTCCTGGAGGACCTGACGGACCGCATCGAGGGCCTCCTCATGGCCAACCGCTTCGACCCGACCACCAAACAGCGCACCCGCAGCTTCGAGCTCTACCGGGAGTTCGCCCTGCCCGATGCCCTCCTGCGGGTCACGGGGGAACTCAAAATCGAGACCATCTCCAACAACAACGAAGAGAGCGAAGAGGATGAGCAGACTGTGATGAAGCTCTTCGTGAGCGCCCTGGAGCCCCTGGACAACTTCCAGGGCAAGGGATTCACGGGAGCGGTGGTCCGCCTGCCCGCCGGCCAGTACCCGCACCGCCTCCTGCCGGTGCTGCGCCTCCACGAAGGCCGTCTGCCCGTGACCTTCGAATACCGGAGCCGGAGCGGCATCCTCGCACGGGTCCGGGGCGGCTCGGAGTGCCAAGTCCGCTTCGACCCGGATCTCGCAGACCGTCTGGCCAAGGAGGCAGGCTGCGCCCTGACCTGGACATATTAATAATAAATATATTTCCCCCCGGAAAGACTGAAAGGCCCAGGTCCTCCGCCATCCATTCCTTGTCTTTCCGGGCGCTTCCTTCCAGTCTTGGTGCCTTGGTGGTGGAATTCCCATGCTGACCGAATCTGAACTGCTGGCCTACATCCGCACCCGCTTCCCTGGCGGGGAGGCGCTGAATGATGACTGCGGGGTGATGCCCCCGGTGCCCCCAGGGCGGCGCATGCTGGTGAGCACAGACCTCATGGAGTCTGGCCAGCACTTCAGCCTGGAGTGGCATCCCCCGGAACTCCTGGGGCGCAAGCTCCTCATGGTCAACCTCTCGGACCTGGATGCCAGCGGGGCCCTGCCCCAGGGCTTCCTGCTCACCCTGGCCATCGGCCGGGACCAGGAAGGGGAGTGGATCCTCCGATTCCTGGATGGACTGGCCAAGGCCGCCCATGAGACGGGCGTGCCGGTCATCGGCGGAGATACCGTGGGCCGGGCCACGGGGCTGGGCCTGGGCATCACGGCCTTCGGCACCGCGGAGCGCTGGCTTCGGCGCGACACCGTGCGGCCCGGAGACCTGATCTACACCGATCAGCTGCCGGGGGCCAGCCTCCGGGGCCTGCACAAGCTCATGGCCGGTCAGCGCTGGGACCCCGAGCACCCTGACCCGGACCTGCGGGCCCACCTGGATCCCTGCCCCAACCTGGGCCTGGGGCAACGCCTGGCCACGCTCCCCGAGGTCCATGCCGGCATCGATCTCTCCGATGGGCTCAGCAAGGATCTCCGCATGCTGGCGGAGGCCTCGGGCCTGAGCATCATCCTCGCAGAGGGCCTGCCCCCCGAAGCGGTCAGAGGCGGGGAGGACTACGCCCGCTGCTTTGCCTCCAGCCTGGGCCTGCCAGAGCTGGAGGCCCGCCTGGGACTCCCCCTCTGGCAGGTGGGCAGGGCGATCCCCCGGGGGGAGGCGCCCCTTCTCCACTATGATGGTATGGAACTCTCCCCTCTTGCCGACCTGAGTTTCGACCACTTCCTTCCGTGAGCCCATGACCCAAACCTCAACGCCAAGCCCCAAACCCAGCGTGTGGGCCCGGCTGAAGTCCCACATCCTGCACCCGGAGCTGAGCACCAAGCGGGTGGCCTGGAGCTTTGCCATCGGGTTCTCCATCTCCTGGAACCCCTTCCTGGGTCTGCATGTGGCCCTGGCCGCCCTGCTCTGCCTCATCTTCCGCAAGATCCACCGCCCCCTGCTCTTCCTGGCCATCTTCATCAACAACCCCTGGACCATGGTCCCCATGGCCACCAGCAGCGTCCTCCTGGGCAACCTCCTGCTGGGACGGGGATTCTGTGTAAGGGGCCGACATGTCCACTGGGGCGAAATCGGCTTCCACAACTTCCTCTCCCGGGAGGGCTTCCACGCTGCCCTCAAGATGCTGGAACCCATCCTGGGGGCCTACATCCTCGGCGGCTTCGTTTTCAGCCTCATCGCCCTTCCGGTAGGCTATTTCGTCATGAAGAGGGTGGCGGAGCGCCTCCGCCTGCGCCACCAGCGGCACCTGGCCTCCCTGGAGGCCGACCATCCCACAGACCCGTCCCACTAAGGAGTTCCCCATGGACATGCGATTCCTCATGAAGCAGGCCCAGGCCATGCAGACCAAGCTGCAGGACGCCCAGCAGAACCTGCGCGCCGAGGGCACCGCCGGGGGCGAGTTGGTGAAGGTCACCCTCAACGGCTCCAAGGAGCTGGTGGGCCTCTCCATCGCCAAGGACGCCATGGACCCCGAGGACCCCAGCATGCTGGAGGACCTCATCCTGGCTGCCTTCAAGGACGCCGCCGCCAAGGCCGACGAAGCCATGAGCAAGGTGACCGGAGGCATGGCCGGTGGCCTGAACCTGCCCGGCCTGAAGCTCTAGCACCCCATGCAGCTCCCGGCTCCCCTCGAGGCAGTGGTGGAAGCCCTGCAGAAGCTCCCGGGCGTCGGGACCAAGAGCGCCCAGCGCATGGCGCTGCACCTGCTGAAGGAGGGCCCCCAGGCCATGGAGCACCTGGGGAACCTGCTCCAGCAGGCGGCCCATAAAGTGGGTTTCTGCACCGAGTGCGGGGCCTTCACCGACCAGCCCCTCTGCCCCGTCTGCACTGACCCGGAGCGGGATCCCCGCACCCTGGTGGTGGTGGCCGAGGCCAGCAATGTCCTGAGCTTCGAGCGCAGCGGCCTCTTCCGGGGCCGCTATCACGTCCTGGGGGGCCTCATCAGCCCCCTCAAGGGCGTGGGACCGGATCAGCTCCGGGTCCGGGAGCTGCTGAAGCGACTGGAGGACCACCGCATCCAGGAGATCGTCCTCGCCACCAACCCCACCCTGGATGGCGAGGCCACGGCCACCTGGCTGGCCCGGATTCTCGAGCCCCTGGGACTCAAGACCACCCGCATCGGCCTGGGACTCCCCATCGGCAGCGACCTGGAATACGCCGACGACCTGACCCTGAGCCGGGCCATGGAGGGGCGCAGGCCGGTGTGAGGGATCGGGCTGCGCTGGCCAGCTAAGGGCTCAAGGCAGGGGGTTCAGAAAGCTGCTGACGCTGGAAAGGCAGCGGCTCTGAGCTTCCGCATTCCGGTGCCGCCCACACCTCCCCCACCCCCGCTCACGCCCCCCTGCTGCCGCTGATGGCTTTGGGGGAATACTGGGGCTTGGCCCCTCCGACACCGTCCCTCGGCCCCAGGCAAACGGGACCGAGGGTGCTGCGGAAGGGCTACAGATCCATGCTCATGGAGAGCTTGATCTCCCTGGGGGTACCCAGGAAGCCGCTGCCGGTGGTGCCCGTACCGGTCTGGGTGTTGGCAAAGATGGAGGCCCAGTAGTGCTTGTCCAGGGCGTTGTTCACCGAGAGGCGGAACTTGGTGGGCACACTCCAGAGCCGGGTCCCGTAGCGGGCTCCCACATCAAAGGTGCTGTAGGCCGCGGTCCAGAGGGTGTTGGCGTCGTTGACCGCCTTGGAGCCGGTGTAGTGCCAGTTCAGGCTGGTGGCCAGATCCTGGACGCCAGGCACTTGGTATTCCACCAGCACGTTGGACTGGTACTTGGGGGCACCGGGGAGCAGGTTCCCCTGGCCGGCCGTGTAGGCCTTGGTCATGATGGGATCCAGGTAGGTGAATCCGGCATTCAGGGTCAGCCGCTCAGCCAGGCGGCCATTGGCTCCCAGCTCGACACCGCGGTTCCTCTGCTCACCCTGGATCTCGTAGGTGTAGGTCGAACCCGTGGGGACATACATGGCGAAGGGGCGCTCGATCTGGAAGAGGGCGATGGAGAGGTTCAGGCCGCCCACCGAACCCTTGGTGCCCACCTCGACCTGCTTGCAGCGGTAGGGCTCCAGCACCTGGCCGTAGTTGGAGACAGTCACGCTGTTGTAGGTGGCGCTGGTGACCGCCTCCCCCTGCTCCAGGCTGTTGGAGAGGGTGGCGTACAGCATCATCCGGGCCACCGGCTTGAACATCAGGCTGGCGGATCCGCTGAAGCCCGTGCCCGACCAGGTCACGGCGCCGGTGCTGGTGGAGTACACCTGGATATTGTCCTCGCTGCCACTCAGGCGGGCACTCCAGCGGGGGCTGAAGTGCAGGGTGTCCGTCAGGCTTCCGCCCTGCTGCTTCACCCCATTCCAGGTGAAGCCGCTGGTGCCGAGGGTGAGCTCATGGCCGATGCCCCACAGCTCCTCATGACCGCTCAGGTAGGCCATGTTGCTGGTGATGTCGAACTCCCCTTCGGAGAAGGAGGAGATCTTGGTGGTGTAGCTGCCATCCGTATTGAAGGTGTTGGAGGGGTTGCCCTGGATGCGCACCGCCACCTGCTGCAGGATGCCGCCCACGAAGTTCCAGTTGCCGTTGAAGTCATGCTTGATGCGCACACTCTTGGTGGTGGTGCGACCCTCGACACCTCCCGTCTGGCCGGTCACCCTGGTGGGGTCGGGGGCTTCGGGGATGGGGACGGTGGTCTTGAAGGTGAAGCTGCCGGGGTAGCCCATCCGGTAGTAGTCGTAGTAGCTGTAGTTGAACTCCAGCACGGTGTGGCTGGAGGCGTGGACATCAAAGGAACCGCTGAGGAGCTTGCGGCGCAGCTTGCTGCCCTCGGCATAGCCCTCGCCGGAGCCGTCGATGACATTCAGTCGGTAGCCCAGCCATCGGTTCTCCCCCACGCGGTCCGAGAGATCTGCAGAGGCTTCCAGATACGAATCATCCAGGTGGGTCAGGGTCACCCGGTGCAACGAGGTCTCAGTGGGACGCTTCAGGATGTAGGAGAAGAGTCCGGCGGGATTGGCCGGCCCGTACATGGCCCCCTCCAGGCCGTTCAGGATCTCCACCCGGTCCAGCTGCTCCATGGGGTAGGCGGTGGTGGAGACCACATTGAAGCCATCCAGGCGGCTGTTCTGAACCACGCTCCCTTGGAGCCCGCGGGTCTGGGGACGGCCCATTTCGGCGCCGCCCCGGTATTCGATCTGGGCGGACGAGGCGTACTTCACCACATCTTCCAGGCCGCTGGCCTGCATGTTGGCGATCATGTCCGAGGAGATGACCGTCACCGAGCTGGGGGTGTCCAGCAGGGGCTGGCTGCCCAGGGGGCCGGGGGTGACCGACTGCGACGCCTTGTAGCCGCTCTTCTCGCCCCCCTCCCGGGTGGCCTTCACCTGGGCAGCCTCCAGCACCACCGGATCCCCGGCAGCCACGGGGCCCGCATCCGCATCGGCGGCGTGGGCGCTGGCCCCGAGGACCGCCACGAGCCCGAACATGATCAGGGCGCGCCTCCTGGGTGCAAAGTCGATAGTCATGGGAACTCCTTGGGTGGTGGTTGTGAACAGTCGGGATCCCAGGGCACACCCCTGGCGGCTGCCGCCGGCGGCCGCCCATGCCCTGGCAGACCGAGTCCAGAGGACCCCACAGGGGCCCTACGGACAGGTCGATGCGATGCTCTCTGTCCCCACTGCCGCAGCAGCGCAGGAGAGAAGCTCGGGCGGAATCGTAATATAAAATGCAATATATCGAAGCCCGAGATGGAAACAATAGCCAATTGTCAACTGGTTATCAAGTCAAAATGAGCCATCTTCTCCGAGCAGCTCCGACACAGCTCCCGGGAAGCGGCCCCTCAGACCTCGGGGTCTCTCCTCATCTCCCGCTCTCCATGGTCACGATGGGGAAGTCCGGCACGGCACTGGGCTTCACCGTCACAGGGCTCTGGGTCCCACGGGTGAGTTCCTTCACCCGCTCACTCAGGTAGAGGTCGAGCATGTTGACGGTGACCGCTCCCTTCTTCGTGAAGTCGGCACGCCCCGAGAGTCCCTCCAGCAGCGCCTTGGTGAAGGCCCCGTTGCCCCAGGCCGGGCTCTCCTGGCTGGCTTGGCGTCCGGTGCTGGCCGTGAAGACCACCACACCGTTCTCGGCGCTGGCCAATTCGCTCACAAAGCGGTTCACATCCTGGGCGCCCCGGTAGCTGACCTTTCCCATGACATTGCCGCTGTGGCAGCTGTCCAGGAAGAGGAGTACTTTGCCAGGCACCTTGGAGAGCACATCCTTGACTTCGCTGTCAGCCACCATGGTCCGGCGCATCCGCTCGAGGTCCGCCTGATGGGGCAGGAAGAAGAACTGGCCCTGGGGGTCGTTCACCCCATGGCCCGCCAGGAACACCACCGCCATGTCCCGGCTGGTGGTGGCCCGCTGGATCCACTCCAGACCATCCAGGATGTCCCCTTTGGTGGCCTGCTCGTCCGTCAGCACCCGAGTCTCCACATCCCGGTACATGTGCCCCTTCTGGGCGGCAAAAGCCGCCGCGACGTCCCGGGCATCCTTGGCGGGGTATTGGAGATTCAGGTCAGCCTGTGCGTAACGCCCCACACCCACCGCGAGGACGTAGAGCTTGGGCTTGGCCAGGAAGCCGTCCTGGGAGGCGGCGGGCGACCCGCCTCCCCAGACGAGCCGGACCGTGGCCGCCTCGCTGATGAGCCCTCCGCTGCGGGCGAAGACGGACACCATGCAGTCCCGGGGCGGGATCGCCACGCTGAGGGACCTGGTCCCGTCCGCAGCGGGCTGGACCTGGATGCCCCGCTCCCCCACCTGGCGTCCGTCCACGGAGGCCCAGACCTCGTCAATGGGCAGCCCTTTGGGGTGCCGGACGCTGGCCCGCACGGTGACCGTGGAGGCCCCCACCCTTGAGCCGGTCTCCGGACTCAGGATCTGGACCACCGGGGGCAGCATCTCCTGGATGGAGACGGCCTGGGGTCTGCCGCCGGAGCGCGCATCGGCCGCCCTGAGGGCAGAGCCCTCATCCAGGGTCTCCAGCACCTGGTCGATGACGTCGGGCCGGTAGTAGGCACTACGGAAGCGGCTCACCGGGAAGAAGTCCGCCGCCTCGTCTTTCCGGCGGTTCAAGTGCCAGCCGATGAGGTCCTCGGCCCCGGGGGAGGCATCGTAGTAGCCCGAGGGGGTCCACAGGATCCACTGGTGGGTGGTGGGGTGGACGTAGAGGGCCAGGAACTCCTGCCCGTCTGACATCCGGAACCAGCGCAGGGTGCCATCGCCGTATCCCGCGAGACCACAGGCGCCATCCCCCGAGATGGCCACCGCCCAGGTGGTGCCCGGTACAGCCTGGTTCCAGCGCTCGGCCCCTTGGGAATCAAAGGCGTAGAGGTGCCAATCCGCCCCCAGGATGAAGTCCCGTCCCCCCGGGGAGATGGCCAGGGCACGGGAGATCTCGCCCGCTTCGATCTTGAGGGGCTTGTCGTCCAGGCTGGGAGAATAGTTATGGGCCCAGTTCCGCACATTCAGGCCCGCCCGCTCCGCCTGAGCCCGCCGGAGACCGGGCAGGGTCCCCTCGCTCAGGTGACGCTTCTCCAGATCAAAGCTCCAGAGGGGCCCATTCGGGAAACCCAGGCTGAAGCCGATCTCGCCTCCGCTGCGGTCCATGGACAGGGCCCTGTCCCGGAAGTCCGCACAGGCATTCAGGCTGCCGCTCAGACGGCCACCGGCCGTCAGGCGGCCCCAGCCTGCTCCTGAGGCCACAAGGATGCTGCCATCGGGGGCTGTCCGGAGATCCAGATAGGTGTCCTTGAAATCGCCGACCAGCTCGCGGTAGCTTCCCCGTCCTCCCCGCTCCCAGACCCGGATGGGGCGGAGCTCATCCTGGAGCGCATACTTGCCCCCGGCCATGAGCTGGCTCCCATCCAGGGACCAGGCCACGGCAGGAAAGCCGTAGCTGGCCCCACCACAGTCGGGCAGGAAGAGCCGGGAGAGGTCGGCCCCGCTGTATAGGGCGACCACAGGGGCATCGTTGAAGCCGACCGCCAGGCGGGAGCCATCGGGGGAGAAGCTGATCCGATGCGGCTGTTTGCCGTCCTGAGCCGGGACCTCCCTGAGCTTGAGTCCAGTGGGGCTGTAGAGCCGGAGCTTGCCGTCCCAGGAGCTGGTGGCCAGGCGTCCGTGGGGATCGAAGTCCGCGCCGTAGATCTGGTCGCCGTAGGCCTCATCCCGGAAGATCTCCCGGAAAGTCGGCACCGCATAGACCCGGACACCGCTCTTTCCGTGCAGGCAGACGGCAAGTCGAGAGCCGTCCCTGGAGAAGGTGAGGCAGGTGACCACGCTGGGGAGTCCAGTGATCCGCGAGATCATGCGGCCTGTGGCGCGCTCGAAGATGTAGACGCAATTGGCCTGCTCCCACTCCCAGCTCGTCCACCCCCCGGAGACCACAAAGCGGGCATCGGGACTGATGGCCGAGGCCCGGAGCTGTCCCTCATTGCCCGCACCCACGGGGGGGCGGAGCACCTGGACCAGACTGCGGGTCTGGAGGTCCCAGATCCGGAGGGTCTTGTCGTTGCTGGCGGTGAGGGCCCAGCGACCGCTGGCGTCGGCCCCGATCTGCCAGACCTGGGAGAGGTGGGTGCCCACCTCCAGGCGCAGCTGGGGAGCCGCGGGCGGTTCGGTGGCCAGAAGGGGCAGCAGGGTGGAGAAGAGGATGGCAGCCAGTCGGCGCATAGGCATTCCTTGCGAGAGCCTGAAGCCCGGGTTGATCGCTTCAGTATGGTGCCGCCCCCCGGGGGCGTCCAGGCAGCCCCCGGGGCTTGAAGCTAGAATGGACCCACCTCCCGGAGGCCCCATGCCCTGGCACCGCCTGCTGCTGAGCACCGTGCTGATCGCCCCTGCCCTCTCGGCCCAGGCCCCGGTCTGGGTCCAGTCCCCGGAGAGCCTCTTCCCCGCCCGCTCCTACCTCACGGGCTATGGAGTGGCGGACCGGACCCTGCCCGAAACCCAGCGCCTGCATGAAGCCAGGAACATGGCCCGTCAGGAGCTGGCGGCCGCCCTCCGGGTACGGGTCCAGTCCGAGTTCACCAGCGCCGCAGCCCACACCCGGACCAAGGGGGCGCAGTATGTTCAGAACCTCGTCCAGACCCGCTCAGACCTGGATCTGGAGGGCCTGGACCGCTTCGAGACCTGGACCGATCCCAGGAGTGGGGAGATCCACTGTCTGGCCATCCTGGAGAAGGAACGGGCGGCGGATCTACTGGTCTCCCGCCTCAGGGCCCAGGCGGCGGAGGCCGGGAGGATGCTCCTGGAGGCCCGCACCCACAAGGACCTGGAAGGCCTGCTGCGGGTGCGGGGCCTCCTCAAGCGCTGCCAGGAGGAGGAGGGACTTCTGCGGGTCCTGGGGAGGGCGGCTCCAACGGTGGTGCGCCCCACCCAGGAGGAGGTGGACCGGAGCGCCCTGGAGCTGCTCCACACCCGTCCAGGCCTGGATGCCAGTCTGGACGAGGCCCTGTATCGCCTGGGCACCGAGTTGCCCGGACGCCTCAGGGCGATGATCGACCGGATCGTCTATGGCCAGACCCGCTTCTCCTCCACCTTCGGGGCCTACCTGGAGCAGCGGATGGGTGAGCGGCTCCTCAAGTTCGATGGCATCCAGCTCCTGGACCGGGCCCTGGCCTCCCGGGAGGGCTCCCCGCTCCAGGCCCAGGCGCTCCTGCATGGCAGCTACCTGGAGCTGGGGGACGAGGTCTCCCTCCAGCTCAAAGCCACCGCCCTCTCCGGTGAGGAGCTGGCCAGCAGTCAGGTGCGCATCCCCAGGAGCTGGATCCAGAAGGCCGGACTGCGTCTCCTGCCCGAGAACCATGCGGAGGCCGCCCAGAGCCTCGCCATCCTGGACACCCAGGTCCAGCCCTCGGACCTGCGCCTCAACCTCCAGCTTGACCGGGGGGACGGGGGCATCTACCGCGACGGAGAGCTGCTCCACCTCTTCCTGAAGGCCAGCCGGGACTGCTACATCCGCGTGGTCTACCAGCAAGTGGACGGGACCCGGATCCAGGTCTTCCCCAACCAGTTTCACCCGGACAACCGGGTCCACAGGGAGGAGCTGACCCGGATCCCGGCGGAGGGGGATGGCTTCGAGCTCAGGGTCGCCGAGCCCTTCGGCAGCGAAATCCTCAAGGTCTTCGCCAGTACTGAGCCCTTCGAGCTGGCCCCCCAGGCCACCACCCCCGTTGGCCCCTTCGCCCGTCTGGATGCCAGCGTCCAGGCCATGACCTCCCGCTTCCGGGGCATCCGGATCCAGAAGGCCCAGGCCCACACCGCCGAGGCCTCCGCCGTGCTCAACACCGTCCCCCTGCGTCCCGCAGTTGCACGTTGACTGTCCCCGGCACCGCGATAGACTGGTGAGTCCTGGGGCGGTAGCTCAGCTGGGAGAGCGTCGCGTTCGCAATGCGAAGGTCGTGAGTTCGATCCTCATCCGCTCCACCAAAAAGGCACTGATTTTTCAGTGCCTTTCTTGTATTCATCCGGACGACCATCCCCCCAGGGGGCATCGTGCCCCAAAGGCGTCACCAAAGCGTGGCCGGACACAGACCCGATGGATTCCAGGATCCGAGTCGGCGCTGACATCATCCAGACACCCGCAAGCCCAATCCTGACACCGCCCAGACATCGCGGAAACCACACTGGCCCGTGGAGGTTCCCGAATGTCCACGCTGCGTTTTCTGGCTGCTGTCCTGGCTTCAGGCTTGGCCGCCTACTTGGTTCTGGCGCTCCTGCGCCCGGAGCGGTTCCAATGAGCCCGCTCCTTCTGCTGCTCCTCTTCGGCCTGCTGGCTGTGTGCCTCTTCCTGGGCCGTCCCCTGGGAGAATATCTGGGGGATGTCCTGGAGCGGGAGCCGATCCCCTCAGCCCGTTTCCTCTTCTGGATGGAACGGGGTCTCTACCGTCTCATGGGCATCGAAGCCGGGGACCGCATGGACTGGCGGCAGTATCTGGGCTCCGTGCTGGCCTTCAATGCCCTCGGCCTGGCCCTCCTGCTGGCTCTTCTGCGCCTCCAGCCGCACCTCCCCATGGATCCTCAGGGCTTCGGCCCCATGAGCTGGCCCCTGGCCTTCAACACCGCGGTCAGCTTCGTCACCAATACCAACTGGCAGGCATACACTGGCGAGGCCGCGCTGAGCCACCTGGTCCAGGCCCTCGGCCTCACGGTCCAGAATTTCCTCTCCGCCGCCACCGGCATTGCGATCATGGGTGCGGTCGCCCGGGGCATCCGACGCCGTAAAGCCACCAACCTGGGCAGTTTCTGGGTGGATCTCATCAGGATCACGGTCTACATCCTGCTCCCCCTTTCGGTCATCTTCGCGCTCTTCCTGGTGAGCCAGGGGGTAGTCCAGACTTGGCTCCCCTCGGTCAGAGCCCTGTGGGTGGCCCCTCCGGCCCCCGGTGCACCGATCCATCAGGTCATCGCCCTGGGGCCTGCGGCCTCCCAGGTCGCCATCAAGATGCTGGGTACGAATGGTGGAGGCTTTTTCGGAGCCAACGGCGCCCATCCCTTCGAGAACCCCACCGCCCTGACCAACCTCTGCCAGATCGTTTCCATCCTTCTGCTCCCCACCGCCTGCTGCTTCGCCTTCGGCAAGATGGTCCGGGATCGCCGCCAGGGCTGGTCGCTCTACCTGGCCATGAGCTTACTGCTCACCCTGGGCACCCTTCTGGCCGGATGGGCCGAACACCGACCCGTTCCGGCCCTTCAGCAGGCGGGTGTCGCCCAGACCCTGGGCAGCCTTGAAGGCAAGGAACTGAGGAACGGTGTCGAGAGCTCCGTGCTCTGGTCCACCGCCACGACCGCGGCGAGCAATGGAAGCGTGAATGCCCAACACGACGCCATGGCCCCCCTGGCCGGACTCTCCCAGATGGTGCTCATGCAGATCGGCGAGGTGGCCTTCGGCGGTGTCGGCTGCGGTCTCTACGGCATGCTGATCTTTGTGGTCATCGCCGTATTCGTCTCCGGCCTCATGGTGGGACGGACGCCGGAGTATCTGGGCAAGAAGGTCGAAGCCTTCGAGATGAAGATGGCCGCCCTGGTGGTCCTGACCCCCTCCGCCATCATCCTCGCCGGCACCGCAGCCACGGTCCTCCATCCCCAGGTGGCCCACTGGATCTCGAACCCCGGCCCCCACGCATTCAGCCAGATCCTCTACGCCTGGTCCAGCGCAGCCAACAACAATGGCAGTGCCTTCGCCGGCCTCGCCGCCGACAACGGATTCCTGGATATCGGTCTGGCCATCGCCATGCTCCTGGGACGCTTCGCACCCATCTGCGCAGTGCTGGCCCTTGCAGGTTCGCTGGCATCCAAAAAGCGCACCCCGCCAGGACCCGGCACGCTCCCGACCCACAGCCTCTTCTTCATCGGAGTAATGGTGGCCATCGTCATCCTGGTGGGCGCCCTGACCTTCCTCCCTGCCCTGGCCGTGGGCCCCCTGGCCGAGCACTTCGCCGCCCTTCACGGATGAACCCCATGGAAATGACTCCCAAGCCCTCCGGCAAGCTGATGAACGGCCCGCTCCTGCAGCGCGCCCTCATGGACGCCCTTCGCAAGCTCAATCCACGCCACCAGCTCAAGAACCCCGTCATGTTCGTGGTATGGGTCTGCAGCGCCTTCGTGACCCTCCTCTGGATGCACAGCCTGGGCGGCCACGGCGAGGCCCGCCCCGGCTTCATCTTCCAGATCACGGTCTGGCTCTGGTTCACCCTCTTCTTCGCCAATGTCGCGGAAGCCCTGGCGGAGGGCCGGGGCAAGGCCCAGGCGGATGCCCTGCGGGCGAGCCGGAAGGATGTCACCGCCAAGAAGCTCACCGATCAGCCCACCCGGACCTGGACCCCCGCGGGAAGCGCCACACTGCGGATGGATGACCTTGTCCTGGTGGAGGCCGGCGACACCATCCCTCTGGATGGCGAGGTCATCGAGGGCATCGCCTCGGTGAACGAAGCCGCCGTCACCGGAGAGAGTGCACCGGTCATCCGGGAGTCCGGCGGTGACCGCTCGGCAGTCACCGGGGGCACCGAAGTCCTTTCCGACTGGATGGTCGTGAGGATCACCTCCAATCCGGGGAACAGTTTTCTGGATCGCATGATCGCCATGGTGGAGGGTGCCAAGCGGCAGAAGACGCCCAACGAGATCGCCCTGGACATCCTGTTGGCCAGCCTGACCCTGGTCTTCCTGCTGGCGGTCGCCACCCTGCTGCCCTTCAGTCGCTTTGCGGTTCAGCTCACGGGCCAGGGTCTGCCCATCACCCTGACGGTCCTCGTGGCCCTACTGGTCTGCCTCATTCCCACCACCATCGGCGGCCTGCTCTCGGCCATCGGCATTGCCGGGATGGATCGGATGATCCGGGCCAACGTCGTCGCCACCTCGGGGCGGGCCGTGGAAGCGGCAGGCGACGTCGATGTCCTCCTCCTGGACAAGACCGGGACCATCACCCTCGGCAACCGCGAAGCGGTGGCCTTCGTCCCCGCGCCGGGCATCACCGAACTCGAGCTGGCGGACGCCGCCCAGTTGGCCTCTTTGCCGGATGAGACCCCTGAAGGGCGGAGCATCGTGGTCCTGGCCAAGGAAGCCTACGGGCTGCGAGAACGGGAATTGGAGAGTCTCCACCTGATCTTCGTGCCCTTCACCGCCCAGACCCGCATGAGTGGGGTGGATGTGGATGGCCGGCGCATCCGGAAGGGGGCCAGCGAGTCGGTGGCCGCCTGGATCGAGAGCGAGGGCGGGGCCTGCCCGGAGGAGGTCCGGGCCGCCTCCGAACGCATCGCCCGGGAAGGGGGAACGCCCCTGGTGGTCGCAGACGGCTCACGGGCCCTCGGGGTCATCCACCTCAAGGACATCGTCAAAGGCGGCATCCAGGAACGATTTGCAGAGCTGAGACGCATGGGCATCAAGACCGTCATGGTCACGGGGGACAACCCTCTCACCGCCGCGGCCATCGCTGCGGAAGCCGGGGTAGACGATTTCCTGGCCCAGGCCACGCCGGAGCGGAAGCTGCGCCTGATCCGGGACTACCAAGCCGGTGGACGCCTGGTGGCCATGACGGGTGATGGCACCAACGACGCCCCCGCCCTGGCCCAGGCGGATGTCGCTGTGGCCATGAACACCGGTACCCAGGCGGCAAAGGAGGCCGGGAACATGGTGGACCTGGACTCCAACCCCACCAAGCTCATCGAGATCGTCCGCATCGGCAAGCAGATGCTCATGACCCGGGGTTCCCTGACCACCTTCAGCATCGCCAACGATGTGGCCAAGTATTTCGCCATCCTCCCGGCGGCCTTCCTCCTGACCTATCCCCAGCTGCGGGCCCTGGACCTGATGCGGCTCCACAGCCCGGAGAGCGCCGTCCTCTCGGCGGTGATCTTCAACGCCCTGATCATCGTCTTCCTGATTCCCCTGGCCCTGAGGGGCGTCAAGTTCCGCACCCTTCCGGCGGCGGAACTGCTGCGCCGCAACCTGTTCATCTATGGCCTGGGCGGACTGGTGGTGCCCTTCATCGGCATGAAGGTCATCGACCTCCTGGTCGTCACTCTCCACTTGGTCTGAGAGGCATTCCATGAAGCTCATCCGCCCTTTGCTGGTCTCTTTCGGCGCCCTCACCCTGCTGACCGGAGTCGCCTATCCCCTGGTTGTCACCGGACTGGCCCATCTGGCCTTCCCCGCCAAAGCGGGAGGAAGTCTGATCCGAATCGACGGGAAAATCCGTGGCTCCAGCCTCATCGCCCAGAGTACGCAGGATCCCCGCTACTTCTGGAGCCGTCCCAGCCCGACCCAGTGTTTCCCCACCAACGCCTCCGCCAGCGGGGGCTCAACCCTGGCCGAGTCCAATCCGGAACTGGCCCGGGGGGTGGCGGAACGTGTCCGGGCGCTCCGTGCCTCGGATCCCACCAATCCCGAGCCCATTCCCCAAGATCTGGTCACCGCCAGCGCCAGCGGACTCGACCCGGACCTCTCACCCGAGGCAGCCCGCTGGCAGGCGGCCCGCATCGCCCGCATCCGGGGCATTCCCCGAGAGCAGGTGCTGGCCCTGGTGGCAGCAGCCACCCACCGCAAGGTGCTGATGCCTGCCACCGTGAACGTCCTGGAGCTGAATGTTGCCCTGGACGGATTGCCCCGGACCTGAAGGCTGGATCCCCGCTCTCCTCCTGCCCACACTTAAGGCACACCATGACCGATCGACCCGACCCGGAGACCCTGCTGAAGCGCGTCCAGGACGAAGAGACGCGGGCAAGCCGCGCCCGCTTCAAGGTTTTCTTCGGGATGGCACCCGGGGTGGGCAAGACCTACGCCATGCTCCAGGAAGCCCAACGGCGGCGCCGGGACGGAGCCGACGTGGTTGTGGGGTTGGTGGAGACCCATCGTCGTGGCGAGACCTCGGCCCTTCTGGAAGGGCTGGAGGTCCTGCCCCGGAAAAAGACCATGCACCGGGGTATGCTCCTGGAGGAGTTCGACCTGGAGGGGGCCCTGGCCCGCCACCCAGGCCTCATCCTGGTGGACGAACTGGCCCACAGCAATGCCCCCGGCTGCTCCCACGACAAACGCTGGAAGGATGTCATGGACCTCCTGGACGCCGGGATCGAGGTCTACACCACAGTCAATGTCCAACATCTGGAGAGCCTCCGGGATGTCATCGCCCAGATCACCGGCATCTCGGTGCAGGAGCGGGTGCCGGACACGGTCCTGGAACGCAGTGACGAGATGGAACTGGTGGACATCTCGGTGGATGAACTCCTGCAACGTCTGCAGGAGGGCAAGGTCTATGTTCCCGAGCAAGCCCGTTTCGCCATCCAGCGATTCTTCCGGCGAGGCAATCTCCTGGCGCTGCGGGAATTGGCCCTTCGTCAGACAGCAGCCCTGGTGGACGCTGACATGCGCCGCTACCGGGAAGCAGAGGGGATCCAGGATATCTGGGCAGCCGGCCAGCGGATCCTGGTGGGCATCACCCCGGCATGCCCCAGCGAGGCCCTTATCCGGGAGACCCGGCGCATGGCCGACGCCCTGGGGGCGCCCTGGATGGCGGTGTATGTCGATGGTGGTAGCGAACTCCCTGAGGAGGACCGGGAACGCCTGGAGTCTCATCTCCGGCTGGTGGAGCGGTTGGGTGGGGAAGGCATCGCCCTTCCGGGCCACGCCACTCTGGCTGAGGATCTGCTGGCCCTCGCCCGCAGCCGCAATGTCACCCAGATCGTCATCGGGCGATCCCGCCAACCCCGCTGGAAGGTCCGCATCCGGGGCAGCCTCCTCGAGGATCTGGCCAGGGAGGCAGGGCCGATCCACATCCACACCATCCCTGGCCCCCCCCCCGAAACCCGCTACCAGCTCCCCATCCTCCTGCCCTCGTCCTGGCCAGGACTCAGCACTCTGGGACTCTGTGCCTTCTATGTGATCCTGGCCACGCTTCTGGGGCTGGTCTTCTACCGCCGCTTCGAACTGGCGGATGTGGTGATGATCTTCACGGTGCCCATCCTGGTGAGCGCCGTACGCTATGGACGGAACGCAGCCCTGGCCACGTCCCTGCTTTCGGTCCTGGCCTTCGACTTCTTCTTCATCCCACCACGCTATACCTTCGCCGTCGGAGATGCCCGCCACCTGGGCACCTTCGTCATTCTGCTGGCCATGGGCCTGGTGATCGGCAACCTTACCGAGCGGGTCCGACAGCAGGCCATCCGGGCCCAGCTCCGGGAGCAACGCACTCTCGCCCTTTACCGCCTGGGGGAGGCCCTGGTCAAGGCCGGAGATCAGACGGACACCGTCACCTCGGCCGTGCAGGCGGTGGAAGCCCAGTTCAGAACCAAGGTCATCATTTTCCTGCCCACTCCCACCGGAACCCTGGAGCCCATGGATGATCGCAGCCATCCATTGGCGGACGACCCCAATCGAGGGGTGGCTCAGTGGGTCTTCGACCACGCCCAGGCAGCCGGGCAGGGGACAGGCATCCTGCCGGCCTCCCGTGGACTCTTTCTGCCCCTCAAGGGAGCCCGGGGTGTGCTGGGAGTCATGGGAGTGGTCAACGAAGCCGGCCCCCTCTGGGAGGCCCCGGACCAGCGGCACCTCCTGGAAAGCTTCGCCAATCAGACGGCCCTGGCGCTGGAACGGGCCACCCTCTCCATGGAGGCCCACGCCAAGGGGCTGAAGGTGGAGCGGGAAGAGCTGCGCAATGCCCTGCTCTCCTCCGTTTCCCACGACCTCAGAACCCCCTTGGCGGGCATCACAGGCTCGGCAACAGCCCTGCTGGAGGATCACGGGACCCTGGACGAATCCGACCGGACCTCCCTCCTGACCGCCATCCAGGAGGAAGCCTTCCGCATGCACCGCCTGGTCACTAACCTGCTGGAACTCACCCGTCTGGAGTCGGGCACCCTCAAGCCGAAGCTGGAGTGGCTCCCGGCCGAGGAGGTGGTGGGCTCGGCGCTGACCCACCTGGGGCGGATTGCCGAAGGCCGCCAGATCCATAGCCGAATCGAGGGGCGCAGCGCCCTGATCCATGGAGACCCCCTGCTCCTGGAGCAACTCCTCATCAACTTGATGGAGAACGCCCTGAAGTTCTCAGAAGAGGATCAGCCCATAGACATAGAGATCATACCGGCTCCCGGAGGCACATTCCTGCAAGTGGCGGACCGCGGACCCGGGATCCCCGAAGGTCTGGAATCCCGGATCTTCGAAAAGCTCTTCCGGGGTCCACGGGAGGGGCGCTCCCTCGGAGCGGGCCTCGGACTGGCCATCTGCAAGGGGATTGTCGAAGCCCACGAAGGCCGGATCCAGGCTACCAATCGCCCAGGAGGTGGCGCTGTGCTCCAGGCTTGGCTGCCCCAGCATGGTGTTCCCCCCGTCTGGGCAGAGGAGCGGGCATGAGCGCCTTGGACCCCCTGATCCTTGTGGTGGACGACGAACCCCAACTGCAACGTTTCCTCCAGGCGGCGCTCAAATCCCACGCCTACCGCGTCCTGTCGGCAGGCACGGCCGAAGAGGCCCTGCGCCTGGCCGCCAGCCACCGCCCCGACGCGATCCTGCTTGATCTGGGGCTGCCGGATCGGGATGGCCTGGAAGTGGTGACCCGGCTCCGGGAGTGGAGCGAGGTCCCCATCATCGTCATCAGCGCCCGGGGCAAGGAGGACGACAAGGTGGAGGGCTTGGAGGCCGGGGCCAACGACTACCTGACCAAACCCTTCGGCACCCGGGAACTCTTGGCCAGGATCCGGGTGGCCCTCCGGAACCGCTCCCAACCTGAATGCGACAAACCGCTCCTGCAGGCAGGTGGCCTCCAGGTGGACCTGGAGGCCCATCAGATCACGCTGGATGGCGCCCGGGTGAAGCTCACCCCCAACGAGTTCAAGCTCCTGGTGGCCCTCCTGCGTCACCCAGGGAAAGTCCTCACCCACAATCAGATCATGAAAGAGGTTTGGGGCGCCGCCAGTTCGGACCGCGTCCATGCACTGCGGGTCTGCATGAACCAATTGCGCTACAAGATCGAGCCTGACCCCACCCGTCCCCGGTATCTCCAGACCGAACTGGGGATCGGGTACCGCCTGACCCCGGAACCGGAGCCCCTCTAGCCGACGGCAACCCTTTGCTTCTCCGCCATGGATGTCGACATCTGATGACCGACCGGACTCGGCTTCGGCCGTGTGGACGGGGACGAAAGCTGGGGCCACGGATGGGTTCGGGTCGAGTGGCGCGGGGAAACTTCATCCCCACGCCCTCACAGAACCCTGCGTGCACCTCTCGACTCACACGGCTCTTGTCGACCAGCCACCAGTCTGAGTCCTTGGGCTGACGGGTCATCCCGCCTTTACCAGGACCATTCATCACGGAGACTCCTTCCTCTCCGCAGCGCCTAGCCCGAGCGCCGGTCGGGGCCGGTCCCCGGAGGGTCTATCCCGCGGCGCTGCGGAAGGCCTCCGCCACAGCCGCCGCCAGTTCGGTACGGCGGAAGGGCTTGTGGAGGAACCCGAAGACCTCCTCACCCCTCATCCCCGCCAGCTCACCGTCCTTGGAGAAACCCGAGCAGATGAGGACAGGCACGCTCCGGTCGATCTCCCTGATCCTGTGGAGCGTGTCCCGCCCCCCCAGGACCGGCATGATCATGTCGAGGATGATGAGCTGGATCTCCCCTGGGCGCTCTGCAAGGATGGACAGGCCGACGGCCCCATCCTCAGCAGTGATCACGGTGTATCCAAGTCGCTCCAGGATGGCCTTCCCGGTGATCCTGATGAGTTCCTCGTCGTCAATGAGAAGAATCGTCCCCTGACCGGATTCGACGGATGCCTCTGCTGCCGGAGCCACCTTCATCTCCGCAGCGAGGGGCAGGTACACGTGGAATGCGGTTCCCCTTCCGGGCTCGGAATAGACCTGGAGGGCACCATGGTGGTCCTGTACCGTGCCGTAGACGGCGGAGAGGCCCAGGCCTGTCCCTTCACCCGGCCTGCGGGTGGTGAAGAAGGGCTCGAAGATCCGCGCGACGGTCTCTGGAGGCATGCCGCAGCCGGTGTCCTGGACGGTCACCCTGAGGAAGCGGCCGGGTTCGAGGTCAAAAGGGGCGTGCGCGCAGTAGGCTTCGTCCAGAGATGTCTCCTCAAGGCGGAAGGTGAGGGTACCCCCTTCGGGCATGGCGTGGCCGGCATTGATGCCCATGTTCAGGAAGGCGTTCTGAAGAAGCGCATCATCTCCGATCACCTTGGTGCCCGAAACCTGGGTCTCGACAAGGATCCCGATGCGCTTGTCGAGGGTACTGCGCAGGATGGCGGCGACATCGTCCACAATGGTGGCCACATCCACGGGCGTGCTCGACTTCTCCGCTTTTCTGGAGAAAGCGAGCAGTTTCCTGGTCAGGCCGCCGGCCCGCTGTGCGGCTGTGAGGATCATTTCAGCGAACATGTGCCTCTGATCGGGCGAGAGCTCCTTCCCCCTGAGGAGTTCCGCGGCGTTGGTGATCCCCGCGAGGGCATTATTGAAGTCATGGGCCACCCCCCCCGCGAGCTGGCCCACTGCATCCATTTTCTGGGACTGATAGAGCTGCTCCCGAAGGCGCTTCTGCTCGGTGATGTCTTTCCCGAAGACGGAAACCCCCACGATGACGCCATCCTGGCGGATCGGATTGAAGGAGAGCTCCAGACTGCGCCCATCGGGGAGCACGAGGCTCTCCTGGCGGTGAGCACCTTCCGAAAGAACCCGTTCGTAGAATCGGCCCCACTGGTCCGCCCTTTCAGGAGGCAGAATCTCTGCGAGGGACATCCCGATCCCGATGGCTCTGCCATGCATCTTCTGGATGAGGTCGGCCGTGGCCTGGTTGAAGGTGATGACCCGGAACCCCAGATCGACTGACCAGATCACATCAGCGGTGTTCTCGATCAGGGCCCTCAGGTTGGCCTGGGAGCGGTGAAGGTCGGCTTCAGCCTGCCTCAGTCCGGACAGATCCACATAGTTCACCCTCAGGAGCTGGCGGTCCTGGGTCGGCAGCCGGGTCAGGTGGACCTGGCACGGTACCCTCCGCCCATCGGTGCTGAGGATGTTCGACTGGAAGGTGAACCTCTCACCAGAAAGGGCTCTCTGCACGGTCATGGCGATGCTCCGGCGCCCTTCCTCCCGATCCGGTTGCGGGGTCGCGAAGAAGTGCTCGGGGCCAAGGCGGAGCAGTTCCTGGCGGGTACAACCGAAGAGGACCTCAGCGGCGGGGTTGGCATCGACGCAGCGTTGGCGGTCCGCGTCGTAGACGGCAATGGCATCGGGCGACTCATCGATGAGGATCTGGACCCACTTCTGTTTTTCCCTGGCACTCCGTTCCGCTTCCTTCCGTCGACGATTCTGGATGGCCATACCCAGGGTGGAGGCGACCAGGACGACCATGACCGCGAGAGCGGACAGGATGGCCGACTTGTATTGGGCCCAGGGGCTTGGTGGACGCTGGAGGATGATCGCACCCGCAGGGAGCCTGCCCGGATCGAGTCCGTACCGGTTCAGCTCAGGCCAGGTGAACAGGGGCAGCGGACGGTTGGGGAATTCGAAGACCTGCCGGTCTCCGGGGATGGGGTTCTTCCCATGGAGAGCGCCCAGGGCCATTCGTGCGATCTGGCGTCCGTTCTCGGAGATGCTCAGCATCGATCCACCAACCACACCAGTCCCAAGCAGGGGCTCGTAGGTCCCGAAGACCGGTTGGCGAGAGACCGCCGACACCTTCATGGCTGCCTCTTTGGGGATGAAGCCTGCTCCGGTCCCGTCGGCGAAGATGGTCGAGTAGATGACGATGGTGTCGTCCCCGGCCTCCGAGACGCGCTTCAGGATCTCGGGGAAGGCCAGGCCACCCGTGGTCTCAAAGGTGAGCCTTCCCTTCCATGGATCAAAGGACTTCCAGGCCTGTTCCTCGTACATCCGGTCGCTGGGGCCGCTTCCGGTGACCAGGAGCACCCGCCGGGCATTCGGCTTCAAGCCCAGGGCCAGTCTGAGGGTGCCCTCGAAATCGAAGATGGAGCCGATCAGTCCCACCCGCCTCTTGGGGCTCCCCGGGATGGCCCTGCCCGGATAAAGGGACAGGATGGGCGCACCCCGGGCCAGGAACGCGCCATCCTCCAACACGAACGCCGTCGCGGCCGGATTCACGGCAACGACGAAATCGAACTTCATGCCCCCATATTTGCGCTGGAGAAGCTCGGTGAGGTTCCCCCGGATGCCGGGGTCCGAGCCCCGGACCAAGTCGAGGTATTCGATCCGGAGGGACTGAATGCTCCCCCCCTGGGAAGTAAACTCAGATATGAATGCCGTATTGAACAGCTCAGCAAAGGGAGCGCCACAAGCATCCGATTGGAGCACGAGGATATGCCCGGGCTCCGGAAGGTGGGATGACTTCCCTGGCTCTGCACCCGCGCAGAAGAGGGTGGCCAGGACCAGCACCAGCATCCCAAGGGCAGTCATGACCGGATCGCGGCCCACTCTTCCCAACCTTGGCCGGATGCTGCCCTGCGTGAACATGCACCTATCCTCAAGTGTCTGACTGCCCGATCAGCATGGGCGCCTCGAAGGTTGGAATCAAGGTGGACGCCCATTGATATCAGCCGGACCTTGCTTCAAAGGGGCCGCCCACCCGAGGACCTCGACCAGGGTCCTCGTTCCAGCTGAAAGCCATGTGGAGCTGCTGACGCGGCCCCTCAGAGCTTCCTGCTGACGAAGAGACGCAGGACTTCGGCCCCCGGGTTATGGTCGGCGATCCCGGCGTTGGAATAGTGGCTGAAGGAGGCCCCCAGCTTCCAGTCGGGCCCCATGGAGCGGGTGAGCTGGAGGGTGGAGCGGAACTCCAGCGCCAAGCCCAGCTCGATCCTCAGATCATGGGTCACCAGGCCGGGGCCCGAACTGATCCGGAGTTCCCAGCCTTCCCTGAAGGGCACCCCAATGGAGGGCCCCAGGCCGACGAAGCCCCCCCGCTCGTTGAAATCCCAGGCCACCCACCCCCCGAGGGAGCCCCTGCCGAAACCGTGCTGAAGCTCCAGGCTCAGGAAGGGCCGTCCGACCTGGTGCCTGAGGGGGCCAAGCCCCGCGCCCATCAGCAAATCGCTGCCGCCAGCCCCCAAAGGGAGGCACACGACCAGGGCAAGCGGCTTGAGAAGGGGACTCCAGGAGGCTCTCCGGGTCATGGTCGCTCACCTCCCTGCTGGAAAGCGTCGGACAGACGCTCCAGTCCGTGCCTCAGCTCGGACAGGTTGAAGGGCTTGCGGAGGAGCTGCAGTCTGGGGATGCGACCCAGCAACTCCGGCACCCGCTCATCGACATGCCCAGTGGAGAGGATCACGGGAAGCTCGGGGCGCTGGAGCCTCAGGCGGTGGAGGGTCTCCACCCCATCCAATCCCGGCATGTTCAGATCCATGATCACCAGGTCCACGGCCTTGCCCGCCTCCAGACGGCGGAGGGCCTCCAGCCCACTGGTGGCGATCTCCACACGATGCCCCAGAACCTCCAGCAGGCGCTGAAGGGTAGACAAAACAAGTTCTTCATCATCCACCAGCAGGATCCGCAGGCTCAGGGCCATGGGCCCGCGTTCAGCCTCCCCTGCCGGAGTGGTGGCCTCCGCCCCGGACGCCACGGGGAAGATCAGCCCGACCCGGGTCCCCTCCCCCACCCGACTCTGGAGTTCAAGGGTGCCCCCGTGGGCCTTCATGGTCCCATAGACCAGGGAGAGCCCCAACCCGCTCCCCTTGCCTATGGCCTTGGTGGTGTAGAAGGGCTCGAGGGCGCGATCCCGCACCTCGGGTGACATGCCTTCGCCATTGTCCTGGACGGCCAACTCGACAAAGCCGTCCCCCAGGTCCCGAGTGCTCAGGACCAGGCGCCCCCCTCGCGGCATGGCGTCGATGGCATTCACGCACAGATTCATGAGGGCATTGGAGATGGCGCTGGCATCCCCCATCACCTTCAGCGGCGAGGCTGTCAAGTCCTGGAGGACCTCGACCCGCTTCAGGGTGGTGCGCTCCAGGAGTTCCGCCTCGCTCCGGGCCAGATGGTTGAGATCCACTTCAGCCATGGACGCCAGCTCCTTCCGACCGAAGTCCCGGAGCCCCCGCACCAGATCCCGTCCACGGATCGCCGCCTGCATGAGGAGCTCAGCATGCCGGCGCAGGCTGGGGTCCTCCACGCCCTTGTCCTCCAGGATCGAGGCGATGCCCATAATGGCCCCCAGGACATTGTTCATGTCGTGGGAGACCCCGCTGGCCAAGCGCCCCAGGCTCTCCAGCCGCTGCAGGTGATGGAGCTCCTGTTCCAGTTTGTGGCGTTCGCTCTCCACGGCCTTCCGGGCCGTGAGGTCGATGCAGGAGATGAGGACCCGGCTCAGGTCGGCCTCATGGCCGGGCTGGACGGAGACATGGAGTTCCAGCACCAGGGGCTCTCCGCTCAGAGCCCTGACGCTGGCCTCACCGGAACACTCCGTCCCCCCTTGGAAGAGGGTATCCATCAGCTCTCCCCATGATTCTCCGGTTTCCTCCGGGAAACAGCGCTGACAGTGGAAGGAGAGGGCCTCGACCGAGTCTGCCCTGAAGAGCCGTAGCGCATTGCCATTGGCCTCCTGGACCTGCACCAGGGCGGCCAGCTCCCTGAGCAATCCGGGTTGGGCGTCCAGGTGGGGCCGCAGCTCCAAGAGCCCCCCGGCGCGGAGATCCCGGAAACGGATCGCCGTCGCGGAAAAATCCGCCACGAGCATGGCCGCCGGCGAGTGCTCGAAGAGCCGCTGGAAGCTCTCCTCGCTGGCCCGCCGCTGGCTGATATCCCTCACCACCCCGAGGGCATGCCAGCCGTCCTCCCGATGGATGCCCGAAAGCGAAAGCTCAATGGGGAACTCCTCCCCTCCCTTCCGCAGGGCCGTGAGCTCAAGGGTCTGATTGATGGCCTTGCCCCTCCCATCGGCCTGGAACAGGGCGAAGGCCCGACGGTGCTCCTCCCGGTAGGCCTCCGGGGCCAGCACCTCGTGCAGCCGGATCCCCAGCGCTTCCTCGGCTGTGTAGCCGAAGAGGGTGGCTGCATAGGCGTTCCAGAAGGAGATGCAGCCCCTGGGATCGATCATGATGATGGCATCCCGGACGGACTCGGTGATGAGCCGGAGCCGCTCCTCGCTGTTCCACACATCCTTTTGAAGGGCCTTGACCTCCGAGATATCCGTCGAGATCCCGATGACGGCCGGGGCGCCGTGGAAGCTGATCGGCTGGACCACCGTCCAGAAGGGTACCGGGCGCCCAGCGGTATCGGTGAGGAGGATCTCCTGGGCCTGAGGACACCCGGTCTGCACGGCCAGGGCGTCCAGCCGTCGGCTGGCTTCTGCGCCCTCGGGAGGGAAGACCTCAGCATCTCTCCTCCCACAGACTTCCGAGGAGGAAGCGCCCAAGTGCCGGGCCGCATTCCGGTTCAGGTAGAGGAAGCGGCCCTCACCATCCTTGATGTAGATGTGGTTGGGCAGGTTCTCGAGGACGGCCAGCAGATCCTGCTCCTTTTGGTCCAACTCCCGTCTGCTGAGACCCAGGTCGTACTCGATGCGCTGCGAGTTCATGCTGACCAGGGTGAGGGCAAGAATCTGGAAGATCAGGACCTGTGCCAGCAGCTGGAGGGCATCAAACCCCCCAAGACCCAGCAGATCATGGGCCCCTGCGGGACGCCCCGTCGGATGGAAGGCCCTCAGGAGGGAGATGACCGCAAAGGCCGCTAGACACAGCGCCAGGATCCCATCACTGGAACCGAAGAAGGGGGGCCGCTTCGAAAGGGTGACCCACACCGCCGCAGCCGCCACCCCCCCCGTGAAGAGCGAATACAGGAATATTCGCCGGCCCAGGGCGGTGGGCTCCAGGGAGGCCTGACTGAAGAGCACCAGGAAGATGACCAGGAGCCCCAGCTCTCCCCAGGGCCAGCCCCCGCTCCCCCGGAAGCGACGCAGCCCCCACAGCAGCATCAGGAAGCTGGCAACCACGAGGCCGTTGCGAGTCCAGGGAAGGAACCAGCCTGCAGCAGGCCAGCGAACCAGGAACAGGGCAGAGCCAAGCCCCATGAGGAGCATGCCCAAGGTCCATTGGGAAAAGCCTGTGTAGGTCCTGCGGGTTCGATAGGCCACCCCCATGACCAGAGCGACCGCCAGGGAGAGCAGCCCATTGCAGAACAGCAGCGTGGAGATATCCAAGGTCTGTCACCTGATGGGGGCCCCGCAGGACCGGAGAGCATGGACCTGCCCGGCCTCGCGTCCTGGGCGCCTCCAATGTGCTCTATCCAGGGTTGATCCGCCAGGGGGATTTCAACCCATCACCTCAGGAACCCGGGATAGAGTATCCAGGTCATGTCCCTCTCCTCGCGCAAGTCCCCCTTCAGGCAGTGGAGGTCCTGGTCATGGGGCTGTGCCGTACTCCTGGTGGTTGGACTGATGCTCCTCAGGACCCGGCACATCACCATCCCCAACCCCAATCTTCTCTTCGCGCTCCTGGTGGTCTGGTCCGCCTTCGAAGGCGGCCTCCTGCCGGGACTGGGCAGCGCGCTGATTGCGCTCCTCTTCTCCCTGTGGGACTGGTCCGTTCCCGGTCACCCCTTCACCTATACCCCCCAGGACCGCCATCGTCTGGTGCTGGCGATCCTGGCCATGCCTCTCATGGCCATCCTGGTGGGACGCCTGAAAGCTCGGCTGCTCGCCCAGCAGCTCACCCTGGAGCGCTATCTGGCCGTGGAGAAGGAGAAGAACCTGGCGCTCAAAGAGGCCATGGAGAACCCCCATGGGGTCGTATCCGCCTGCGCCTGGTGCAGGAGAGTCCGCGACCGGGATGGCACCTGGGTCAGCCTTGAGGCGTTTCTCGCTGGGGAATGCCACTATGAGCTGACCCACGGCATTTGTCCGGACTGCGCTCCCGGCCTCCTGAAGCAGGAGGAGACATGAAACGGTAGGGGTATTCTGGATGCGAGCCCCGGGAGACCCCATGACCCTAACCGACGATATCGCCCTCTGGACCAGCGAAAGGCACTGCCTGAAGACCGTGGAGGCCCTGAGCCGTAATGGCTTCGCTGCGGTGGCCTGTGGTACGGCCCTGGAAGCCCGCGACTACATCCTGAAGGAGGCTACCGGAGCCGCCAGCGTCGGCTTCGGAGGCTCCCGCACCATCATCGACCTGGAGGTGGAGGCGAGCCTCCAGGCCCAGGGGCTGGAGATCCTCAACCACGCCGCCCCAGGCCTGGACCCAGAACAGAAGCTCGCCACCATGCGGCGCCAGCTCACCTGCGACCTCTTCCTCACCAGCACCAATGCCCTCACGGTGGACGGACACCTGGTGAACATCGACGGCAACGGCAACAGAGCTGCCGCCATGTTCTTCGGTCCGAAGAAGGTGATCGTGGTGGCCGGACGGAACAAGCTGGTCCATGGCGGAGACGAGGCGGCCCTCCAGCGGATCCGCACCTGGGCGGCTCCCGCCAATGCCCACCGCCTTTCCCGGAAGACACCCTGCGCCGTCACCGGTCTCTGCGCGAACTGCAGCTCTCCCGAGCGCATCTGCCGGGTCACCACCGTCATCGCCCGCAAGCCATCCTTCACCGACATCCATGTCGTTGTGGTGAACGAGGACCTGGGGCTCTGAGGGGCGGGTTCCGACCCGCCCCTCAGAGCGCACGGGACTCAGTGGCCCTTTGACTCGGCCTCGACCTTCATCTTCCAGAGTTCCCAGGGCCGGTTGAGCTGACCGTCGTTGGTCCTGGCGGCGTTCTCGGCTTCCTTGGCGTTGAGGAAGACCACCGGCCCGAGCTTCATGGCCTCGGAGAGAAGCTTGGCGTTCATCTCCGTATAGATCGCCCGGAAGACCACCTGGCGCAGGTTGTCGCCGACCACCACATCACCATGTCCCCTCATCAGGCAGACGGGGCTGCTTCCCATGGTCTTCACCAGGGCACGGCCCAGCTCGGGGTTCCGGATGAGCATGTCGCTGTCGTCCTTCAGATCCCTGATCTCGAAGACGGGAACCGTGGTGCCCAGGAAGGCCCCCATGTGCGAGACGGCCCGGAAGGGAGCAGAGGTGACCCCGAAGGGGATGACCGCCGGGGAGTGGCTGTGGATCACGGCCTTCACCTCGGGATGGGCCCTGTAGATCTCTGCGTGGATGAAGCGCTCCAGGTAGCTTTTGCGACCACGGGTGTCGATGACCTTCCCGTCATAGTCCACCTCAACGATGTCATCCCGCGTGACCAGCCCGGGGGCCATGCTACGGCTGATGAAGAAGTGGTCCGGATGTTTCACGCTGCGGACGCTGACATGGCCGAAGCCATCCACAACCCCTTGGTTGTATAGGATGTGGTTGGCATCCACCAGATCCCGGATGCTGGTTTCGTCCTGTGCGGCAGCGTCCACCATGGGTGGTGGGGGAGGTGGGGCCTGCGCCCTGATGGGCAGAATGACCCCGGGGAGCCCCACCACCAGACAGGCGGAGCACAGCAGGCTTTTGGCTGACATCGGATCCTCCAGATTGTCCTGGCCTCTGCGGCCGTTGAGTTGTGGGGGGTTGGGGAGGGTACCTTATCCCCACACACTCAGCGGATCAATAGGGCATTCTGGCGTCCCGGCAGCCGGCTCATGGCCTCGGGACCACTGAACTCAGAAGGTGTACTCCACCGACATGAACCCGCTGCGCGGTTGACCATAGAGCGCCCCGTACGCGACACCGGTGACATATTTCTTATCGAAGAGGTTGTTGACGTTGACTCGACCAGTGAGGCGCTCGCTGAAGCGGTAGGAGGCAAAGGCATCGGACACCATGTAGGCCTTCTGCCGGGCCCCTCCACTCTTGCTCACATCCGACTGCCAGCGAAGGGAAGCCCCCAGGCGCAGGGGCGCCACCCCCGGGACGCGGCTGTCCAGGCGGAGCTTCACGGTGGTCCGGGGAATCCACTCATAGATGTCCTGTCCATCGGGACCCGTCAGCTTGAGATGGGTGAGCCCCAACCCCAGGTGGGTGTCCTCACCGAGACGGCCGCTCGCCTCCATCTCGAAACCCCGGGACTCGAGATCCTTGGGGACATAGTAGTATTGCCCGCTGCTGCTCATGCCCTCGTAGGTCGCCAGCCCACTCTGTCGGGCGGTGAACACGGCGAGGGTGGTGAGCAGGCGCCGCTCCAGCCACTCAGCCTTGACCCCCAGCTCACCGTTGACCCCCTTCATGGGATCCAGATAGACGCCGTTGATGTCCTGCTGATCCTGGTTCTGGTAGATCTCGGAGAAGGAGGCATAACCCAGGACCGAAGGGGTGATCTCATAGGTCAAGCCCATGTATGGACTGGACTTGCGGGTGTCCGGATACGAGGTGGCCGTGGTGGCTGAGCCATAGATGGTGCTGCCCTCCCGGGCGAGGCGGACGGCATTCAGCCCCAGGACAGCCTTCAGCCTGTCCGTGACCGAAAGGCGGGCGGCGGCGTAGAGCCGGGTGAGGGTCTGCTTGCCGGTGCTGCTGGGGGTGCGCTCGCCCCAGTTGGGCTCCGGATAGACATTCCCCCCATAGGGGAAGGCCGGGAGGGGAAGCAGCATGTACGAGGCGTCGAAGCTGTAGGTGGAGGTGTCCGTCTCCTCAACGGAGTGGCTCAGGCCCGTGATGAGCTCATGGTGGCGCCCGAAGAGGTTGAAGCCTCCACTGAGGTTGACATCGAGGAGATGGTCGTCCGTGGTGGTGTAACTACCGTAGGGCCAGCCGTAGAGCCCGGTGTTGTCATCATTGAGCCCCCCCGTCAGGGAGTAGGCGTAGAGCAGGCGTGTCTCCTCCACCGCATGGCGCCGGTTGTAGGTGGCCTTGGCCACCCAGTCCCCGCTCAAGTAGTGGGTGTATTCCACAAAAGCCGTGGTGGCCTTGGTGTCCCAGTAGGTCCAATCCTGGGAGGTGGAGGAGGAGGTGTCGAAGTCGGCGTATCCACCGCTCAAGTAGTTCAAGGTCAGGGATCCCCACATCGGGGCCTTCTGGTGGTTGTCCTGATGGGTGAGCCCCACCGTCAGGACACCGCTCTGCCCGATCTGGCTGTCCACCACCCCGTAGAAAGAGGTGTTCCGATCATGGAGACTCCGGATGTAGGAGTCGTTGTCCTGGTGGATCAGCACCACCCGGCCGGCCACCGATCCGTCCTCCGTGAACACCTTGTTGTAGTCCACGGCCACGCGCTTCGTCTGGTAGGAACCGGCCTTCAGGTCGATCTCGCCCCCGTCACGGTTGGTGGGGCGCTTGCGCACGTAGTTGATGGTTCCAGAGGCATTTCCCACCCCCGTCAGCAGCCCGTTGGCCCCCCGGACCACCTCGATTTTCTCGAAGAGGAAGGTGTCCTGCTGACCCACCACGGTACCCCAACTGTTGGTCATGCCCAGGCCATCCACCTGGGTGAGCTGGATCTCGAAGCCCCGGGAGTTGAAGGTGGCCCGGTTGGTCTCGTACTGCTCGACGTTAACCCCCGTGGCCATTTCCAGGGCCCGGTTGCTGCCCGTGACCGAGTAGTCGCGCATCTCTTCGGTCTCCAGTGAGCTGATGCTCTGGGGGGTCTCCTTCACCTCCATAGCCAAGCCCGTGGCTCCCTTGGAGACCCGGTTATCCCGCAGCCCCGTCACGACCACCACGGCCCCCAGGGCCTTCTCCTCCCCTGAAGGGAGCGGCGCCGACACCGCTTTCCGGACCACGACGACCGATCCTTCGGGCACAGCCTCCAGGCCGCTGCCCAGCAACAGGCGATTCAAGGCCTGCTGAGGCGTGAGCTGGCCGGAGACCGCCGGAGCCTTCCGCCCTGCCACCAGATCTGCAGGGAAGCTGAGCTGGAGACCAGCCTGCCTTGCCAGCTCGTTGAGGGCCTCGCCGAGGCTCTGGGCGGGCACATTCACCAGGAGGGATGTCGCCTTCACAGGGCTGACCGCCTGGGCGGAGGCATGGGCAGCGGCCAGAAGCAGGGCGACCGAGGTGAGACGCGTTGCAAGTGCAGAAACGAGCATGACTTGATGACTCCAGAAGGGGGTTGGGGGGGAGGGGTCCGACTGTTGGCAGCATCCCCCTACGTAGAGAAGACGCAGAAGCCTCCGGGAACCCTCACGTTGCAAATGAGATTAATTCTCAAAATCGTCCCAAGACGGAATCAAGCCCTGGCGCGGCGGGCCCGAGATAGGTGGGCCTGCATGCGGCTCTGGCAGTTCCGGCAGGCCACCATGCCCCGGGCGATGTGCTTCTCCACCATGCTGAGGGAAATGCCCATGCACCGGGCGATCTGGGCCTGGCTCAACTCTTCGAAGACGTACAGGACAAAGGCCTCACGGCAGCGCCCGGGCAGCGACCGGATGGTGTCCAGATAGGCCTGGACGGCCTCCCTGGACGCCAGGGCCGCCTCGGGCTGCAGATGCCCCGGGGCCGGGGGGTGCAGTGCATCGGGGACCCGGTCCAGGGCCTCGTGCTGACGCACCGCTTCCCGCCGGAAGTGATCGATGACCAGGTTCCGGGCCGTTCGATAGAGAAGGGCCCGCAAGTCCCTGACCGCCTGCCCCTGGTGCTGGACGGCCAGCACCTTCAGGCAGCTCTCTTGGGCCAGGTCAGCAGCCAGATCCCGATCCCGGACCTGACGGTTCAGAAAGCCCAAGAGCTCGTGGTGATAGCACTCCAGCACAGATTCCACACATCCATAGACAGACCATGCGCTCAGACAAATCTAATGAGACTCAATCGCAACACAGAGAGAAGAGAGTCTATCACAGATGGGTGCCCCGAGCTCCCGAATCGTCAGCCACCCCTCCGGTCGGGGACGCCCCTGAGCGGTCAGGAGCTGCCTTTGGCCAGCTCCGGTCCCCTCCCCCGCTCCCCCAGAACCCGGGCCACGCCCAGGAAGAGGACACAGCCCACGACCCCCAGCAGGGCCTCGGTGCAGAGCATCCCCCGGGCCCCCCAGCGGGTGTGGGCCCAGCCATCGATGAAGACCATGGCGGTGATGGGGGCGTTGCTGATGGAGACGAAGGCATTGTATTTGGTGGTCATGGCTCCCGAGTCCACCACCTCCAGGGCGAAGGCGGAGAAGCCCGCGTAGGCGAGTCCGCTGATGAGGGCGTAGGCACTGGCCCAGAGGGCGTACATGGCCGGGGTGCGGGGGCAGAAGGCCATGACAAGGGCGCAGGCCACCATGAGCAGCCCGAAGAGGACGTAGGCCCGCTTGCGATCCATGCGATCGCAAACCCACCCCCCGCCCAGGCAGCCGAGGGCAGAGAGCCCACCTCCCAGGACCCCGGTGATGAGGGCCACCATGTCGGCGGAGGCCCGCCAGTCCCCGGCCACAGCAGACCACAGGCTGGCTGCACCGCCCGAGCCGATGGGCATGAGGCAGAGCACCAAGGCCAGGAAGCCCCGGCGGGTGCGGATCACGGTCCCCCATACATCCTTGAGGATGTTGAGCATGGTCCGCCCGTAGCTGGCGGCTCGCACCGTGGGGGCACTCTCCACCGGCAGACGCAGGAGGCCCAGGCAGCAGAAGAGACAGAGCAGGAAGAGCAGGCCACCCACCATCCAGGGTGCATGAAGGTGCTGGGCCAGCCAGAGTCCCAGTCCCCCCCCTATCCCGCCACCCCCGAGGTTCCCGGCCTGGTACCAGCCTCCGGCCCGGCCCTTGGAGGCGGCATCGGTGGACCCGGCCATGAGGCCTCCAGTGGCGATGGCGACGAAGGAACTGGCCAGCGTGGTCAGGAAGGCCACTGCCATGAGCAGGCTGAAGGAGACCCTCCCGGCCAGCAGACCGAGAACCAGGATACCGAGCCCGCTGATGGCGGCCCCGAGGATGTACCAAGTCTTCCGCGACAAGGCGGCATCGACCAGGTGGGCCCAGCCGAAGCCCCAGACGCTGGGGATGAGGCTCACCCCGATGAGCGAGGCCACCATCGCCACCGGAAAGCCCGCCCTGGCCAGCTGATAGGCCAGCGGGATGGTGACGTAGCCGTTGGCCACGCCATAGGGCACCGCCAGGAGCAGGAAGATGGAAGGGTGCGGAAAGCGCTGGTGCACAGAGAACCTCGATTTCCCATCGTACCGCCAGGATCGTGGGATAAAGGAGCATGGAGAAGAATCTGCACAGGATGATCGAGCTGGTGGACCAGTGCTTCGGGAACTACGAGGACCCGGACCAGCTCAGCATGGACGAGAGGGTCCGGGCCAAGCTCCTCCAACTGCACCCGGCCACCCTGGGAGAGACCCGGAACGACGACGGCCCTCTGGCCTGGACCCTGGTCTTCCCCACCACCCGGAGCCTGATGGAAGCCTTCCTGGAGGGACGCATCTGCGAACGGGAGCTCTTCGAGGGGACCCCCGAGACCGGGCCCTTCCAGGCCATCTACCTTTGCTCGGCCCTGGTGCTGCCCGAACAGCGCAAGCAGGGCCTGGCCCGGCGGATGGTCGATGCCTCCGTGACGGCCATCCGTCGGGATCACGCCATCACAGAGCTGTTCTGCTGGGTCTTCAGCGGCGAGGGTCGGGTTCTGGCCGAAGCCATCGCCCGACAGCAGGGGCTCCCCCTCCGTTTCCGGATGGATACGACGCGCCCATAGCCTGGATCCTGCTTTCAAATGCGGCGGTCGGGGCCCCATGTCACCAGGTCCACCGTGCGCCTGTCGGGGCGGAGCGGTCGGAAGAAGCCCAGGACGGAGCCTCATGAGCCATGGATGGACCGCATGATCGCCTGTGGGTTCTGGCAGACATGGCTTTTGGAGGGGTTCCCGTGCCGACTCGACCGCGTCCCAAGCTGGAGACTCGGTTGGCCAGGTTGACGGCCTGGCCTTCCCCCATCGCGGGGGGTGACGGACCAGGATCCGGGCTTAGGGCGTACCGTCCACCCTCACCTTCACCCCGCCCCCGGCATCGGCGGCCATGACACCAAAGATCTGGACGGCCGTAGCCACGATGTGGGGCTCCAGTCCGAGCTCCATGAGCTCCCGGGTGAGGGTCCGTGCCGTAGGCGCGGGGATGGTCCGCCCCGGCGCCCGGAGATCCCCGGGCAGCAGCTCCGGCATGTCCATCCCCTCCGACCTCTCCGACATCCTGGACACTCCACCCGGCCGTTCCGGCTCGCCTGCCCCACGCCGACGGCACCGTGATCAGCTCGTTCATGCAACACAGGCCGCCATCGGCGGCCTGTAAAAGTGGAGCGGGTGATGGGATTTGAACCCACGACTTCAACCTTGGCAAGGTTGCACTCTACCACTGAGTTACACCCGCCTGGATGTGGCCCCTAGAGGGGCCGGTAGAGATCTGGAGGCGCCGATCGGAATCGAACCGATGAATAGCAGATTTGCAGTCTGCGGCCTTACCACTTGGCTACGGCGCCATGCTGTCAATGTAACACGAGCCGCCATCGGCGGCTCGTGTCAGTGGAGCGGGTGATGGGATTTGAACCCACGACTTCAACCTTGGCAAGGTTGCACTCTACCACTGAGTTACACCCGCAGCGGAGATTCAGGTTAACACGCCGGACAGGGGAGTCAAGCACAAACTTCAGTCAGAGCCGCACTGGCACTGAGGGCAGAGCCCGTACAGGGTCAGCTGGTGCCGGGTCACCTTGTACCCTGCGGACTTTCCGAGCTGCTCCAGGAGGGCCTCGAGTCCGAGGCAGTCCGTCTCGGCCACCCGACCGCAGCCGTCACAGACGATGTGGTGGTGGTGGTGGGCGCTGTGGCAGCGCACGAAGCGCTGGACCTGGTCCGGCCCCACAAGACTCTCCACCCAGCCCTGGCCCGCGAAGCACTCCAGGTTCCGGTAGAGGGTCGGCACCCCGGGGCGCTTGCCGGTCATCCGCCCGAGGATCTCCTCCACCGTGAGGGGACGGTCGGCGACCTGGAGCACATCAAGAAGGGCCTTCCGCTGGGGCGTCTGCTTGAGACCGGCCTCCCGAAGAGAGGGCTCACCGGATCCATGGGGGGAACGGGCAGACTTGTGCATGAGCCATATTAGTCCAGACCCCCGGCCATGCCCGAACGGATACGCTTGAGGCATGTCCACCCTCTTCAACCTGAACCCGAAGCCCAATGTGCAGGGAGCCCCCTTCCTCCCCCTGGCCTTCCGCTTCGGTGCGGCTTTCGGGCTGATGGTGCTCCAACTGGCTCTTCCCCCGGACCCCCGGGGTGGGGAGACGGTCTATCTAGGCCTGCTGGCCCTGCTCTTCCTCGAGAGTCTCTGGGAGACCCTCCGCTCCCAGAAGCGCAGTGGCCAGCTCTTCGCCACCCCCTCCCTGGGGATGATCCGCTTCAACCTGGTGCTGGACATCCTCCTCGTCACGGTGGTGATCGCCTTCCAAGGGGTGGACCAGGAGCGCTTCTCCACCATCTACATCTTCCCGGTCCTGGCCTCAGCCTTCTATGTCACGATCCCGGAGATCGCCACCATCGGCATCCTCTCCTGCTTCGCCCACATCGCCAGCGTCCTCCTCTTCAGCTTCGGGATCCTCCCCAGCTTCGGAGGATCCGGGGTCGACCCCGAGAGCCAGAGCTATCTCGCCTTCACTCTGGGCTTCGCGTCCCTCCAGGTCCTCGCCACCACGCTGGTGGTGGTGCTCATCCGCAAGCACCTGGAGACCCTCCGGAACACGCTGCAGCGCTCTGAAGCCACAGTGGATGAGCTCTCGGCCCTGCACCACAACGTGGTGAGTTCTATGTTCTCGGGCCTCATCACCACCGACATGGCCTGGCGGATCACCTCCGCCAACCCGGCTGCAGAGGAGATCCTCCAGCGCCCCATCCCCATGGGCAGCCAGGTGGAGGAACTGGGCTTTCTGGGCCCGGCGCTGCTGGAGCGTCCCATCTCTGAGCACCGTTTCGAGTGCCCCATCCTTGGCCCCGATGGCCTGGAACGCCTCATCGGGGGCAACCTGGCCCCCATCCGGGACGGAACCGGGGTGGAGAAGGGGCGGCTCATCCTCTTCCAGGACCTCACCACCATCAAGGCCCTGGAAGAGCGCACCCGCCTGGCCGAACGCCTGGCCGCCGTCGGGGAGCTCAGCGCGGAACTGGCCCATGAGATCCGGAATCCCCTGGCCTCCATCCAGGGCTGCATCCAGATTCTCCGGAAGGGCGAGCACCCCCGCCCCATGCTGGACCGGGTCCTCAACATCCTGCACCGGGAGTCCGAGCGGGTGGGTGCCATCGTCACCGACTTCCTGGAATACACCCGCGCCCGCCCCGCCAGGATCCAGACCCTCTGGCTCCCCTCTCTGGTGGAGGACGCCCGGGCCAGCTGGGAGATGGATCCCCGCTGCACCGAGCTCCCCCTCCTGGTGGAGACCATCCCCACCCTCTGGGTTCAGGGGGATCCCCTCTTCGTCCACCAGATCCTCACCAACCTCCTGAGCAACGCCCGGAAGGCGGTCCGTGGGATGCCCTCCCCCCTCATCCAGATCCAGTTCCGCCCGCGCCCCGGCGAGGTTCTCCTGGATGTAAGGGACAATGGCTGTGGCATCGCCGCCGACCGGCTCCGGACCCTCTTCGTCCCCTTCTCCGGGGGCTTTGAAGAGGGCACAGGACTGGGTTTGAGCCTGGTCTACCAGTTCGTCCAGGCCATGGGCTGGTCCGTCCAGGTGGAGAGCAGTCCGGGCCAAGGGGCCTCCTTCCGCCTGGGCATCCCCACCACCGAGGCTGCCGAGGACGAAACCCAGGCTTGAGTCTTGGCCGACCCCGGTCGAAAATGGAACATCAGTCCGACCCCGCGCCCAGGATCACCCATGAATCGCAAACTCATCCGCCCCAATCTCTCCGAGATCAAGGAAAAGGCCGGGAAGTCGCCACGGGCTGCGGCTCAGCCCGCGGTCCAGGCCCCGCCCCCCGCCGTGGAGATGACCGCCACCGGGGGCGGGCGCAACCCTGATGCGCCCAGTGCCCCCCAGGGCATGGGCAGTCCGAGGCGCAAGATCGCCCCCCCTGAGCAGACCAATGCCGAAAGCTTCTACTACCTGAAGCAGATGCAGACCAAGACCCCCATGGTCATCGTCCTGCAGAACGACGAGAAGCTCCGGGGCATCATCGAGTGGTACGACAAGCACTGCCTCAAGATCAACCGGATCAAGGAACCCAACCTCCTGGTGCCCAAGCACAACATCAAGTACATGTACAAGCAGGAGGAGGAGCCCCGGATCCGGCGCACCCGCAGCACCAAACGGGAAGAGGCCGCCGCCGTCCAGGACGTGGACAACTCCCTCTTCGACTGAGCCATGGAAATCCCAGAGCGTCCCAGGCTGGCCATCACCCTGGGGGATCCTTGCGGCATCAGCCCCGAACTGCTCCTCAAGTCCCTGCCCCAACTCTGCGCCATGGCGGAGATCCGGGTCTTCGGCGCCCGGGCGGGCCTGGAGCTGCTGGAGGGCAATGACCGGGTTGTACCGGGTGCATCCTGGTCATGGGAGGCAGCCACCACTTCCTCCATCCCCGGCGCTTCCGTGGGCACCCTCTGCTTCCAGCCCGCCCGCGGCATGTCGCCCCTGAGGATCCCGTGGATCGACCCCACTCCAGGGATCGGGGCACAGGATCTGGAGCTGGGACGGGGCAGCGCCGCCTCGGGGCGCTGCGCGGTGCTGGCGGTGAAGCTGGCCGCCGAGCGCATCCTTGCCGGGGACGCCCAGGCCATGGTCACCCTCCCCCTCGCCAAGGCGGCCGCCCACCAGGCTGGTTTCCCCATCCCCGGGCACACGGAGTTCCTGCAGGAGCTGACGGGCGCCCCCCTGATCCGCATGGGCTTCCTGAGCCCCACCCTGAACGTGGTGCTCCACACCGTCCACCAGAGCCTCCGCTCCGTGGTGGAGGGACTCGATGCCGACGCGGTGGCGGAGACCCTGGCCTTTGCCGCTGACCGCTACGCCCAGCTGAGCGGGGACATGAGCCCCCGGGTGGCCCTCTGTGCCCTGAACCCCCATGCAGGTGAAGGGGGCGCATTCGGGGACGAGGAGGACGCTCTGAAGGAGGCCCTCATCAAGGCCCGGCATGCCTTCCGGAAGCAGGACGGGAGCCTCGCGGCCCCCTTCGCTTCTCTGCCCTCCCCCTTCCCCCCCGGACCCGCCCCCCAGGGCTGGGCCCTCTATCCCGACCGGGTGCGACCGGACTCCAGGGCCCCGAGCCCCGATCCTGACTTCCAGGGCCCCTTCCCATCGGACACCCTCTTCCTGCGGGCCCTGCGGGGCGAATTCGACCTGGTGGTGGCCCTGTACCATGACCAGGGGCTGATCCCCATCAAGGTCCTGGAACCCGACCGGGCCGTCAACATCACCCTGGGGTTGCCCTTCATCCGCACCTCGCCCGATCACGGCACCGCCTTTGGCATTGCCGGGGAGGGGGTGGCCAGCCCGGCGGACTTCCTGGAGGCCGCCAGCCTGGCCGTCCGCTTGGCCCGGCGCAGCAGCCCACCGAGCTGATTCAAGAGCATTTGCCCCCAGCACCGCACCCCATTCCCCTAACCCGGCTAGGATGGAGGAGTCATCCATGGAGGTGCCATGTCCACAGCAGCAGTGATTCTGGCGGCGGGCCTGGGTAAGCGCATGAAGTCGGCCCTCCCGAAGGTCCTGCACCCGATCCTCGGGGACGCCTCCCTGCTGTGGGTCCTCCGGGCACTGCCGGAGGAGGTCGAGCATGCCGTCCTGGTGCTGCACCACGGGAAGGCAGCCGTGGAGGCCGACCTCGAGCGCTGGGCAGCCGAGGGCAGCCTGCCCTGCTCTGTGAGCACCGTGGACCAGGGCGAGCCCCTGGGCACCGGGCACGCCGTCCGGGCCGCCGAGGCCGAGTTGGAGCGTCTGGGGGCCGATCGGGTCCTCATCCTCTGCGGGGATGTACCCTTGATCCGCCGGGAGACCCTGAGGGCCCTGGCCAACGGCCCGGCTGCACTGCTGGCCATGGACCTGGAGCAGCCCGGCAGCTATGGCCGGGTGCTCACCCATGCGGATGGTACTCTGGCCGGCATGGTGGAATACAAGGATGCCAGCGAGGCCCAGAGGGCTGTCCGGCTTGCCAATGGCGGGGCCTATAGCCTTCCCTGGTCGCAGCTGAAGCCTGCCCTCCATGGCCTCTCCAACGACAACGCCCAGGGTGAGTACTACCTCACGGATGCGGTGGTCGCCGTAGGCCAGAGTGTCCCGGTCAAGGTGGAAACCTGCGACCCCGAAGAGCTTCTGGGCATGAACAGCCGCCTGGACCAGGCCCAGCTCCAGGCCATCGCCCGGGACCGGGTGAACTGCGCCTGGATGGAAGAGGGGGTGAGCTTCCTGGACCCCGCCAGCACCCTGGTGGGACCCCGGGTCGCCCTGGCCCCCGATGTGCTCCTGGAGCCCGGGGTGCGGCTCGAGGGCTGCGTCAGCGTCGGCCAGGGCACCCGCATCGGCCAGGGCAGCGTGATCCGGGAGGCGGAGATCGGCCCGGCCGCCCTCATCCGCCCCTACTGCGTCGTCCAGCTCTCCAAGGTGGGGGCCGGGGTCCAGCTGGGTCCCTTCGCCCACCTCCGGGAGGGCTCGGTACTGGAAGAGAAGGTCCATGTCGGCAACTTTGTGGAGACGAAGAAGGCGACCCTTCGGGCAGGAGCCAAGGCCAACCATCTGAGCTACCTGGGGGATGCCGAGGTGGGCGAGCGCACCAATATCGGCGCGGGCTTCATCAGCTGCAACTACGATGGCGTGCACAAACACCGCACCACCATCGGACGGGACTGTTTCGTGGGCAGCGATGTCCAGCTGGTGGCCCCCGTCACCCTGGGCGACGGGGTTCTCATCGCCGCGGGCAGCACCATCACCAAGGATGTGCCCGATGACGCCCTGGCCATGTCCCGAGCCCCCCAGGTCACCCGGGAGGGGCTGGGCAAGCGCTTCCTCAAGCGGAAGTAGCCGGACACTCCCGGTATCACTGGAAATGAGAGGCATGCTGACCAAGCTATTTCAACACATCGGCACCTGGGTCCTGGGCTTCGTCGCCCAGGCGGGGGATTTTGCCATGCTGTCGGGCCGGGCTTTCCGGGCCATCTTCCGCAAGCCCTTCGACGGGGCCAACCTCATGCGCCAGTTCGGTGCCGTGGGCGTCAATTCCATCCCGGTGGTGGCGCTCACCTCCCTGGCCGTCAGTGCCGTCTTCGGCATCCAGCTGGCCTACGGCTTCCGGCAGTTCCAGGCCGAGGGGATGGCCAGTTCGGTGCTGGGCCTGGCTACGGTCCGGGAGCTGGCCCCGGTCATCGTGGGCCTCATGATGGCCGGCCGGGTGGGCAGCGCCATGGCTGCCGAGCTGGGCACCATGCAGGTCACCGAGCAGATCGACGCCCTGGAGTGCCTGGCCACGGACCCCATCCAGTATCTCTTCGTTCCCCGGCTCATCGCTGCGGCCATCATGGTCCCCCTGCTGACGGCCATGGGCATCCTGGTGGGCTACTGGGGCGGCTACTTAATCCTGGTGGGGGTGGAAGGCCAGAGCAGCTTCGTCTACGCCAGCGAGTTCTACAAGCTCCTGGCCGCCCGGGATCTCCGCATCGCCCTCATCAAGGCCCTGGTCTTCGGGGTCATCATCGCCCTGGTGGGCTGTTGGCGGGGCTACCGCACCCGGGGTGGGGCCGAGGGTGTGGGCAACGCCCCCACCAGCAGCGTGGTCACCAGCTCCCTCTGGATCCTGGTGATGGACTTCTTCCTCACCAAGCTCCTTCTTGTCTGAGGCGCCCTTGGAACCCGTCATCGATGTCGTCAACCTCTCCAAGGCCTTCGGGCCCAAGGTCGTGCTGTCCAACGTGAACCTCCAGGTCAAGGAGGGAGAAAGCCTAGTGGTGCTGGGGGGATCCGGTACGGGAAAGACGGTGCTCCTGCGCAATATCATGGGCCTGCTCACCCCTGACCAAGGCCATGTGGCCGTGGAAGGGAAGATCATCCACCAGCTGAAACCGGGCGAGCTGTTCGAGACCCGCAAGAAGATCGGCATGTGCTTCCAGATGGCCGCTCTCTTCGACTCCATGAGCGTGGAGGAGAATGTGGGCTTCGCCCTGACCCGCCACACCTCCATGACCAAAGCGGAAATCGGTGAACGGGTCGACGAGTGCCTCAGCCTGGTGGGCCTCAAGGGCACCAACACCCTCCGTCCTTCCGAGCTTTCGGGAGGCATGAAACGCCGGGTGGGCTTCGCCCGGGCCATCGCCCTCAAGCCCAGGATCCTGCTCTTCGACGAGCCCACCACGGGTCTGGACCCGGTGATGACCGATGTGATCGGCCGCATCATCCTGGACCTCAAGACCGAGCTGGGCGTCACCAGCATCACCATCACCCACGACCTCAAGAGCGCCTTCGAGATCGCCGACCGCATCGCCCTGCTTTTCCGGGGTGAGTGCATCGCCTGTGAGAATCCCGAAGCCTTCCGCCAAAACCCCCACCCCGTGGTGCAGCAGTTCCTCCGGGGGGACGCGGACGGCCCCTTCCTGCAGGACCCGCCCCCTCCCCGGCGTGCCCTGTCCAGGCCCCACCATCAGAGCCTTTAACTGTTGAGCAGGATGACCATGAACCTAGAGACCAAAGTCGGTGCATTCTTCGTCGGGACCATCGCCATCGCCGGCGTCCTGGTGCTCCGCATGGAGAAGTGGGACATCTTCGGCAAGAAGGCCGCCCACGAGATCCAGGCAGAGTTCAGCCAAGTCGCGGGACTCAATCCCCAGAGCGCCATCCGGGTCGCCGGCGTGAAGATCGGCACCGTGGAACGGATTGCCCTGGAAAGCGGCCACGCCCAGGTCTACCTCTCGCTGCCCAAGGACTTCCCCGTCTATGCGGACGCCGTGGCCTCCCTGAGTTCCATAGGCATCCTGGGCGAAAAGTACATCGAGCTGGACCCTGGACACCCCGAGGCCGGCCTCCTCTCCGGGGCAGGCCCCATCCGCAGCCGTTCGGGGGTGAGCATGGACACCCTCATGGAGACCCTGGCGGGCATCGGCCAGGATGTGAAGGGGGTGACCTACGCCCTGAACAAGTCCATCGGCGGTGAGGGGGGCCGGGAGAAGCTCGACGAGATCGTCGACAACATCCGGGTCCTGACAGCCGAGTTCCGGGCCATGAGCCAGGAGAACCACGACACCATCAACCGCACCATGGCCAACGCCGAGGCCATCACTGCCGAGATCCGCGAGCGCCTGCCCCGGATCGCCCAGCAGGTGGAGGAGCTGAGCCGGAACCTGAACGGCATGGTGGCGGAGAACCGCCCCGAGCTGAAGGGCACCATGCAGGACATCCGCAGGCTCGCCGCCAGCTTCTCCTCCACCTCCGAGAACCTCAAGTCCATCACGGACAAGCTGAACCGGGGCGAGGGCACCGTGGGCAAGCTGCTCACGGACGATACGACCATCAAGAAGATCAATACTGCCGTGGACAACGTGAACGACATGCTTACGGGCTGGAAGCAGATGGAGCTTGGCCTCGACATGAACGCCGCCTCCTGGACCAAGCGCAGCGACAGCAAGGTGGGCCTGGGCCTGGAGATCATCCCCCGGCACGACTACTGGTATGGCCTCGCCCTCAGCAACACGCCGGATGGCAAGGTCAGCACCTCCACCGTCACCACCACCACCGGCAGCGGCACCGAAACCCGCAAGACCGTCACCACCGACCAGGCCTTCACGGTCTCGGCCACCTTCAACAAGCGGCTCTGGGAGCACCTGGTCCTGTCCGGCGGTCTCATCGAGAGCAAGGGCGGCGTCGGGGCCGAGTACCGGACGCTGGGCGACCGCATCCGGGTGGGGGCCCTGGCCTACGACTTCACCAAGCGGGACGGCAAGCCCAACCCCCGCTATCGGATCACCACCAGCTACCAGTTCTGGAATGGCCTCTACGGCCAGATGGGCGTCCAGGACCTGGCCAACAAGGACCTGCGCACCTTCTTCGTGGGTGGGGGCATCCGCTGGAAGGATGACGACCTCAAGAAGCTGGTGGGCTTGGCGGGCATGGGCAAGTAGCCTCCACCCGCAGAGGCGCCGGGAACGGACTGGGGGCTGAAAAGCCCTTGAGTCAAGGGTTCACACGGATACACACCGATGGGTCCCGACCCGCCCCCGCTTCGTGGGGCGGGCCCGGACGCCCCGAGCTGCACCCACCCGA